>NZ_JBRJGP010000022.1:0-37705 GCF_053628555.1 Roseovarius sp. MBR-79
TGATCTCCTTGGCGGTGCCAGCCGCCGGTTGGGTGGGTTTCGTTCACCCGGAGATTACGCCACCTTCAAATTTCCACCACCTTCGCGACACGACCGCGCGCAAGGCTGGGGGCGTTTTACCCGAGAGCATAGTCATCTCGGCTTCCAACCGCGCTGACCGCGCCTCGTTTCGCGTTGCCGTTAACGACGAGACAGAACGCTTTGGCAGCCCTTTTGTTCCCAAAATCTTACCCATAAATATGAGATGACCGAGCTAACAACATGACTTTAAAGGTTTTAGCTGACCCAGCCCGCTAAAGCACTGTTTCAGCATTATGGGCAACGATATCGCAGTTAAGGCGAAAATATCATATTTAATGGCAAAGGGACGGCATTGTTTTTATTGGATTATCTACTTCAGATTTAACAGCAACGCGACAACGACTTATCCCTGATGCTGGCCGCCGATGCCCTCGAACATCTCACGCAGATCGACCGTGCCGCGCTCGCCGATGAACGGAAACGTCTCGTCGAGCCAGCGCGCGGCCGTCTCGCGGCCCATGTCGCGCAGCTTGGTCAGGAATGCCCATTCGGTGTTCATCTTCGACGACGCCCCCAGCGGATTCATCTCCGCCTGGTTCTCGATGATGTGCACCCGCACCTGCCGGTAATCGTCCCTGGACAGCTTGCCCTCGCGGATCAGCCGGTCAACGAAGTCGATGGCGCGCAATTCCTTCAGCAGGCTGCCGTTGAAGCTGATCTCGTTCATCCGGTTCTGGATGTCCTGCGGCGTTTTGGGGGTGCCCTCGCGCTCGATCGGGTTGATCTGGATCACCACGATGTCATCGGTGCCGGTCTGGCCGTGGAACGGAAAGAGTGCCGGGTTGCCCATGTAGCCACCATCCCAGTAGGGCACGCCCTCGATCTCGACCGCCTGGAACATCGTCGGCAGGCAGGTCGAGGCCATGACCATATCGGCCGTCAGTTCCTCGCGCGGGAAGACCTTGACCTTGCCCGTCTTTACATTGGTGGCCGAGATATAGAGCCTGAAGGCCGTGCAGTTGCGCACCATCTCGAAGTCGATGCTTTCCTCCAGCAAATCGCGCAGCGGGTTGAGGTTCATCGGGTTGAGCTGATAGGGCGAGGCCAGCCGCGTCAGCGCATCCATCGCGTGATAGACCGGGTTGTGTTCCAGCCCCCAATAGCCGGTGAGCTTGTCATAAATCGTGCGTTTCAGCGGGCTGTTCCTGGCACCCTCGCTCATGCAGCGCCAGAAATGATCGAGGGCGGCGCGCGCGCCGTCCGGCCCGTCGCGGGTATAGCCGTCAGCGAGGGCCACGGCATTCATTGCGCCCGCCGAGGTGCCGGAGACACCGGCAATGGCGAGCCGACCGTCTTCGAGAATGCCGTCGAGCACTCCCCAGGTGAAGGCACCGTGCGCACCGCCCCCCTGCAGGGCGAGGTTCACGAGTTTGGGTTTGGTCGCCATCGGATTGGTCCTTTCAGGACAGACGGGGCCCGCCAGAGCGCTTCAGGCAAGATAGTCGTGCACGACGCGGCCATAGGGCAGTGACAGGTCGGCGATGATGTGCTGGCCCTCGATCACGCGGCGCACCGGCAGGTCCGCGACCGGCGCGTTGACATGCGGCACCAGATGCAGGCGGGCGCGGCCACGCCAGAATCCCTTGATGGTGATATTGATCATCTCGAAGGCGACCAGTTCGGCGACACGCGGTTTGCCGGTCACGCAGGGGATCAGCTTGAGGTTGACGGCGGTCTTGGCCAGCTTCGCCGCGCAGTCGGCAGGGTCGTCGCACATGGTCTCGTGCTTGTAGACCATGGTGCCCATGGCCACGCGCTGCCCGGCATAGGCCAGCGTTCCGGTCAGCGTGTCCCGCTCCACCCGCAGGTCCGGCTCGCCCCAGCGTTTGGGAAAGCCCCAGATCTCGCGCCCCGCCGTGATCGGCGGCTCGTCGTTGAGAAACATCATCGCGGTGTAATTGACCGGCTTGCCATCCAGCAGGCAGGGAATCACGACACCCGATTCCTGATAGGCCCCGAAACCGGAGCTGTCGGGCATGTCGATCCACTCATAGACCACCGTGCCTGATCCGTCAGGCTCCAGCGGTTCGGGCACCATGGCGCGGATCGCGTCCGGGTCGCTCTCGTAGATGATGTTGAAATATTGCCGGTTGATGAACCGATACGGGCCATGCGGATAGCTCGGGTTGCCCGGCGGCATTCCGGCGAGGGAGAGGATTTCATCTCTGGTCATGCGTGGGTTTTCCTTGTCGCGGTGCGATCGTTCGGGTGGCTCGGGTCAGCCCACCCGCCAGCCGTGGCTGACGACGACGCGTTGCCCGGTCAACGCGTTGCTGGGGAAGCTGGCAAGAAAGAGCGCCGTCTGCGCGACATCCTCCAAAACCGTGAATTCCGTGCCTTGGCGAAAGTATAGGAGATTTCCAGCCCGATGCTACCGGCACTCCCGGTGATGATGCAGATCGTTTCGGAGAGAGACATGCATCGCCCCCATGATGGTTGGCTGTCCGGGCCGAGATGGTCCGGACACCCGACGGGACTTTGCCAGTTCCGGGATCACCTTGCGCCACAGAAGGCTCGATGTCGGGATGCCGTGCAGCAGGACAAGGGGCGGGCCCGCGCCCTCGTCGAGATAGGCGATGCGGTGGCCTTCGACCATCGCGAAACGGTGGGTCGGGTTGGGGTGTGTCATCGGACCGCCCTTTCGTGTTTCATGGGGGCAGACGGCATCGGTGCCCGGAACGTTCACGCTGTCACGGGATAATAGCTGCGCAGCGCCGCGTAACTTGCCCCGAGCGCTGCGCCGAAGATCGCGTGCAGCATCAGCGTTGCAACGGGCACCATCATTCCCGATGGCATCGCCGCGCCAAACAGCCCGCCGCCTGCCATCGGCAGGAGGACCACCATCATGAAAAGCCATCCGGCCAGCCCGAGCACGATCCCCCGGATCACGGCGCTTGATGTCTCGATGTTACCGAACACAAACGCAAAAACGAGGCCGTAGAGCGCCCCTATGACGAAATGTGCGCCCCAGCCCATGGCCAACCCGGCTCCCATCATGCCGTCAATCATGCCGATCACGTCGAGATCGGGCATCAGCCCCATCATCCCCTTGAGCAGCATCAGCAGGGACAGGATCGCGGTGGCGATCAGCCCGGCGAGTATTCCGGCGATAGGTCTGGTCACTTTGTCATCCTTTGGTGATGGGGGGCGGGACAGGCAGGGTAGGTAGTCGGTTCAGGGCCTTGCGAACATTCGCCCGGGTCGCATGCCAAAAGGCACCGTGTCGGGCGGAGGGCCGCACGGCTGGCGATAGATTGCGAAGAGGGCGGGTTGGGTGAGGACATCACTTTTTTCGGATCGCATCCTTCACGCCGCCCACGGCGTTCTGGGCCTTGCCGACCTGTTCTTCGACAGCGCCCTCGATGCGCATCTTTCGATCGCCGAGCAAGCGACCGAAGAAACGCCGGATCGCGCCGCTGATCTGTTTTGCCGATCCGTCGATCCGGTCCTTGTCCAATGTCAGTATCCCTTGTTCTTCACGGCGGACTCGGTTACCGCATCCGCGCCGGCCGATACGTCCCGACCGATGCCCGCGGTCGTGTTGCAGGCTTGAAGCGAAAGTGACGCAGCCAGAACGGTTGCAATCATCGTCACCGTGGCAATCCTTGGCGTCTTCATGTTGTTTCTCCTGATGCCGGGATACGAGCGGCGAATGCCGCGATCTCTTCGATCCTCAATACCCTTCCTACGGAAGGACGGCACTTACCTGCATCAGTTCAGAAATGCGCGTTCTCTTGTGTCAGCCACCGACCCGAATCGCGCCCAGATCACCCAGAAGACCAAAGCCTTGCAACAGCCACACGACCACCAGGATCACGACGACCACGTTCAGGATCGACTTGATCTTGCGGTCCATCGGCAAGTAGGTGTTGATTGCCCAGAGGGCGACGCCGACGACGACAAGCGTGACGATCAGATTGAGTAATGACATGAATGGTTTCCTTGTGTTGTGCCCATGGGCGTGGGTCGGCGGAGCGACCGGGCGAAGCCTGTGACTGCATGCACTCCGATGCATCGGCGCTCGGATCAGGAGCGAACAAGGCCCCGCAAGAACAGCGCGCCCCCCGCGACGACACCGATCAGGCCGACGATCATGAACCACATCGTGTTTCCCGTGAATCGACCGGTCATCACCTCGGATAGCTGATCCGCCGGAGCGTTGCTTCCCCTCCAGGCGAAGAGAAGCAGCACGGCACCGACGACAAGCGCAACGAGGCCGATGATTTTCGACTGTGTCATTATGTGATCTCCAGAGACGGGTCTCTCCCCGCAAGAATGTGCTTCGGGAGGGGCAAGGGCCCGACCGTTGGCCGCCGTGAGATGCAGCGGCGAGCGCGCAGTATGGCGGTTTCCCGTGCGACGGCACTCACATGGATCAGTCTCTCCGGGAACCGCCCGCGCCGTCACAGACACTTCGTGAACCTGATTGCGCCGATACTGATCCATGTTGTTCCGCCTTTTGGGCGGGGTGATACATTGCTCGAAGGGACGCCAATTTCGGCGATCCGGGAATGGACAGGCATCGCGATGAACCGGCTGATCTACATCATCGGACTGATTGTGGTCATCGTATTTGTCATGGGGTTTCTGGGATTGCGCTGAGTGCAACGGCCAGTCCGAGGGCATCCGACCATGCCGAAGTGAACCACGGCACGACCCGTGGTACCCGCCCCACGTCTGGAGACCTGTTATGAGCACATCCGCCCCCCTGAACACCAAGACCGCGCTGCCCGAGCACGACATCGCCCAGCAGATCGAGACCTTGCGCGCCGATCTTGCGCGATTGACCGCCATGATCTCCGAAGACGTGTCCGACGGAATCGAAACCGCCGGACGCAAGATCGGCCAGACCGGTCGGGACGCACAGGCGACAGCCACCAATGCGGTGCTTGGTCATCCGTTGACCGCAATCGGTATCGCCGCCGGTATCGGCCTCTTGCTTGGCTTGGTCGCGCGAAAGGGCTGATCCGTGACCGGCCTTCCGCTCCTTGCGCCGCTGCGTGATTTCCTTGTGGCCCGAACCGGCGCTGCCGCCGTCCGGGCGGCGATGGCGGCCGTGACGGCCGCGCTGGTTGTTCTGGCGGCGCTGCTTCTGCTCGCATCGGGTCTGGCCGCGCTGACCGATCGGTTCGGTTTTCCGGTTGCGGCACTCTTGGGGGCGATACTCGTGGCGATGCTGGCTTTCGCGATGCATCTGATCGGGCGTGCGCTTGTGGCCCGACGGAAGGCACGGGTTGTCGAGGCGCGCTCCCGAACAGAGGCCGATATCGCCCTGGCAATAGCGCTGACCCGGTCAGCCCGTCCACTCCTGCCGCTCGTGGCCTTTCTCGCGGCCTTCATTCTGGCGCGCCGGTCCTGACCGGCCCCCGCGATGGTCCCTGCACTGATCCAGGTTAGTGCCGGGGCCGTCGCGCCAGATCAAGCTGTTGGTGAGTGATGCGCTTTTCCGGGCGGGCGGACAGACGGCTCGCGCACCCGGAGGCATCCTAGAGAAGGTATTCGGCACGGGACCGGGCCGCACTGTGCAAAGCTCGGCCCCGCGCCGGATGGCCCCGCCGCTTTTTACCTCGTGCGGCGGGGCCACGAGTCCATGACCGGCACGCAAGATCGCCGCATCCGCTGCAATGGTCATTTCATGATAGGCCGTCCCGCGTGTCCCTTCAAACGTGCGGCCAGCACAGGAAGCTGTGAGGCGGGCACACCAGACCGGGCTGACAGTGCCACGGATCGACATTCGCGCGGCTGATCCAGGTTAGGGGGCGTGCCCGTGTGTGAGGCCGCTTCAACGTCCGTGCAACGCGCGGCGAAGGGCGCAGAGGTGCCGAGGTCAGGACGACGGCGTTTGCTGGTGCATGATCCGCAGCCATGTGCCGGCATCGTTGAAATAGGTCGATGTACAAAGCGCCTCATGGATCGGGGTGTCGTCGCGTTCGGCGGACACGTGATAGGCCAGAACGGCCACGTTCTTTTCCCGGGCAAAGCACCGTTCCGAGAAAACCACCGAACGCCAGCGCTGTGCGATCTGGCGTTCCCGCCAGACGGTATTGCCCTGCAGAATGCCCACCGGATATGGAAAGACAAAGACCGCGTCTTTGGTCGTCATCAGCCGGGCGCTGTCGGCACCTTCCGTCCAGAACCGCTCTTCCATGGCCCAGATCGTGTCTTCATCTGTCATGGTTCAATCCTTCATCGTGCTTTCCATTGCAGCAGATGGCCCCTGCGCCGGTCGTTGCTGTCGGAAACCTGTCCCGAGTGTGAAAAACCGCCGGTCCGACATTTGGCGGACCGGCGGTTCATGTCAGCGATTATTCCTCGATACGCTCGACGATCGCCGTGGCGTAGGCGTCGATCAGGGCATTGTAGAAATCGTCCTGCGACGGCGCCACCACGACCCAGTCATCGGGAACCTTGCGCTCTCCGCTGACTGCCGTCATGCGGAGGGGATAGCTCCCAGTCAGAGCATCCGGGGTTCCTGCCCTGGAATTCGAAACGGCATTGTTTGTTCCCGCATGGGTGGTCACGGTCCCCTCGAGCGTGTTGAATTCGCCCGAATCCGGCAGCACCGTATCACCGTCGATCGAAACCTTGTTGATCTCGACCGAGATCCGCGGCGCGTCGGCCTTGTCATCAATGGTGAGTTTCGAGGCGATGGCCGTGGCAAGATCCTCGTCCAGAGACGGCCAGAACTTGAGGACATTGTTGTCTTCATAGGCGGTCAGGTTGGATGTGACCTCGAGGCCGGAAAGGGTTTTTTCCAACGCGGCCAGCGGGCCCGCGGCGGCCAGTGCGAAGACGCCGCAAAGGACGGTGGTCTTGAGAAGAGTCATTTTGGGTATCCTTGGATTTGCCATCATCGTTGGGTGCTCGTGCGCCGCCTTGACGGAAGGTCGCGCGGCCCCTGTCTGAATGTGAAGTGTGAAAGTCTGCGGACGTCATGTCGATTTGTCCGCTCGGTCGTTGCTTGTCGCAGGAAATACGCCCCTCGGCACTTACCTGCATCAGCGTGCCGACACCGTTTTTGATCTAGGAGTTGCGCAGTTGAAAACTCAGATCGCGGAACCGCCTGTAGGAAATACGAGGCATCGTATTTGCCCCGGTCCCGCGCAGGAGCGGCCTGAGATATCGCCGTAGCATATCATGGGAAAGCCAATGAAATTCGAGTGTGGGTGTCATAGCCGCGTCCCATGAGATGATCGCGCTCGTTACCCGACCGCTGTCAAGTTGCCGAAATGATATCCGCGACACTAATTCTGACCGCAGATTGCTGCGCCATTCGAGAGGAAAACAACATGACGAATAATTCTCTGAAATCAACCACCGCAATTCTTACCATCATGTCCTTGTTGCAGCCGGGACCTCTGCTGGCGCAATCCAATTCCAACGCAAATGAAAACGCCGCAGGTGCCGAAGCGCTCACTGAGATCATAGCTGAGACTGACGCCTTGGCAGACGCAGTGACCACCAGGATTCAGGCCGAGGTCGACGCTGCGGCGGTGGCGCTCGCGGCTGAGGGAGAGGCCGCCAGGGTTCAGGCTGCGGCGGACGCTCAGGCCGAGACGGATGCCGCCGCCAAGGCTGCGGCCCTTGCCGCGGCTGAGGCAGAGGCGCTCAAGGCAGAAGCAGAGGCCGCCAGGGTTAAGGCTACGGCGGACGCTCAGGCCGAGACGGATGCCGCCGCCAAGGCTACGGCCCTTGCCACGGCTGAGGCAGAGGCGCTCAAGGCAGAAGCCGAGGCCGCCAGGGTTCAGGCTGCGGCGGACGCTCAGGCCGAGACGGATGCCGCCGCCAAGGCTGCGGCCGTGGCACAAGCCGATGCAGCGGCGGCGGCAGCGGCAGCCGAGGCTCAGGCGGTAGGGGATGCTGCGGCAGAGGCTGAGGCCGTAGCACAAGCCAAGGCAGAGGCGGCAGCGGTAGCGGCAGAAGAAGCCGCGGCTCTGGCTGCGGCGGACGCGAAGGCCTCGGAAGAACAAAAGACCGAATCCGCGACACCCGATCAGGGCGTTATCGAAACACTGACCGGTGCGCCGCTTGAAGCGCTGGCCACAGCGGCGGATACCGAAACCCCGGGTGACGTGACAACCGAGACCGTCACGGAGCAGACAAGCCGCGCGAGCAGTGAAGAATTCGAGGAATGGCGCCCTGAGAATCAGGGCGGCACCACAACCCAACAGAGTGTTGCGCAAAACTCGAAATCCAGGAACGGAATGAGCGATTTGCAAAAGGCCGGTCTGGTGGCGCTTGGTGCGGTCGTGGTGGGCGCGATCCTGTTGAACGGTCAGCGTGTAGCAGCGAATACCGGCGACCGGGTTGTTGTGGTTGATGATGACAACGATTACCGGATCCTCAAGGACGATGACGCGTTGCTGCGCCAGCCCGGTTCGGAGGTCCGCACGCAGCGGTTCAGCGATGGCTCCACGCGCACCAATGTCCTGCGCAGCGATGGCACCGAGATCGTCACCATCCGCGATTCCGACGGGCGTGTTCTGAGACGCGTTCTGATCGAGACGGACGGGCGCGAATATGTGCTGTTCGACGACACCCAGACCTTTGCGCCGGTGGTGGTGCGCGACCTGCCCAAGCCAGCCGTTGACACGTTCGACTATCAGGCGGCCAGCGACGGCGAGAGCCTGCGTGCGGCCCTGCTTGCTGCCGACCGGCGCGACATCGGTCGCAGTTTCAGCCTGCAACAGGTGCGCGACATCAGTGAAGTGCGACAGTTGAGCCCCGAGATCAACCTTCGGAATGTCACTTTTGCCACCGCCTCATCCGCGATCCAGCCCTCGCAGGCCGAGCAATTGCGCCAGATGGGCATGCTGATGCGTGACATCATTGCTGAGGATCCGACCGAACTGTTTCTGATCGAAGGCTATACCGATGCGATCGGAGAGCCGGGTTACAACCTGCTGCTGTCTGACCGGCGCGCTGAATCCGTCGCGCTCGCCTTCAACGAGTATTTCGATGTGCCGACCGAGAACATGGTCGTGCAGGGATATGGCGAACGCTTCCTGAAAATCCGGACGCAGCAGGCCGAACGGGTCAACCGCCGCGTCGCCGTCCGCCGGATCACGACGCTCATGCGGCAAAGCGGGCAGTGACATGGCGGCGTCTCGTTCTGCAACCCTCATGCAGGCCAATGAGATGTATCGTTCACCGGCAGGCGTCAGCTTCGCGTTCCGCATGAGCAGACGACATCAGGAGAGCTTCGCAGTCCGTGTCACTCCGTCTGGTTCCGGTTGTTCTGCTGGTATCGGGACGGTGGGGGCCGCCCAGCCGAGTTGAGCCGTCGCACGAAGGCCGCAGCGACAATCAACGCCGGTGTGGCGATCAGCGCACCTGCGGCACCCCAGAGCCAGGCACCCGAAGCGATGGCCACGAAAATGGCGATAGGTGCCATTCGAATGCGCGCCCCCACGATCATGGGTGTGATCACATTGGCCTCAATCGCGTTCAGCGCCACGACCACGGCAAAGGGCAATAAGGCGACGACCGGATCGTTGAAGGAAACGATGCCGACCGCAAGCGTGACCACCGCGAGGACGGCAACGCCGATAATGGGCATGAAGTTTGCGAGCGCAGCAGCGACACCCCAGAGAGGCGCATGCGTCATGCCGATCAGATGGAACGCCGCCGCAACCAAGACCCCAAGGCCGAGGTTGACAACCGTGATGGCCAGAAGGTAGCGCGCGACATTCGTCCGAACATCGCGCATCGCCCGGCCAACCGCCCGGCGCGTCGATGCCTGCGAAATCAGCGACAGGCCCTGACGCGCCAGCATGACGCGATCACGCAGCAGAAAAAACGTCAGCATGGCCCACAACAAGGCTCCTGCCGCGACGCCCGGCGCCGCGATGGCCCAATCGGCCAGCAGCCGCTGCCCTCCGTCCACCAGCTTGTCCACGGCGTCGTCGCCCGTGGCTTTTCCGTCGTTGGTATCCAATGGGGGAGGATTGTCGGGATTCGTGACCAGGCTCCTTTCCACCACCACAGGAAACCCGCGTTCCGACAACGGCGACAGGTCCGAAATGAGCTGGCGGGCGCGCACTTCCGCCTTGCGCAGAATCTCCGGCCCGCTCGTGGTCAGGGCCTCTGCCGAGGGCGCGAACGCATAGACCGTGGCCGCCATCCCAACCAGAAGGCCGCCGACAACAACAGCCGCGCAGAGAGAGCCGGGCGCGCCCGTGCGTTCCAGCCATCGGACCGCTGGCGCAAGAGCGATTGCGCAGAGCAGCGCCAGAACCGTGGGAACGGCGATCAGACTGGCTGCATCCAGAGCGGCCAGGGTCATCAGCCCGGCGATGATTCCGAGAAACGCCGTCTGCAACGTGCCAAGCCCGAGCGTGGAGAACCATCCCCCGCTCCCGAATGCCTTGGGCTTCGGACTTGATGCAATGCATGCAAGTTTCGGGTGGTCATCTGCCATTTTGTGCGCCGACCTTTCTGGTGGGCGACGTCATCAAGGGGCTGTCGGAGGATCGGGGAAGATCATGAGTCTCGCACTCGCGGCTTGGGTGGGGTCAGCGTCGACGCACGGAGTTGCCGCCGGCCAGAATGCCTTTGATCAGCACAACCACCGCCGCGTGCAGCGCATCCTGATCGCCTGCCGGTGCGTTTTCGTGCGCGGCCGCCGCATCTTTCAGAATGCCGACGATCTCCTGTTCGGGCAGGATCTTGCGATCATTGAGGGCGAGCAGCAGTGATTCGCAAATGGCCAGCGCAGCGGCTCCGACCGTATCAACGGGTGGGGACATGTCAGGTTCACTTTCAACTCGGGATAGATGCGCGGTTCTCATAAACCCGCATCACCGTGTGATCATAAGCGTCTTCTGTTACTCTGGACTGATGCAAAGCAGCTTTTTCCGCGCATTTTCCGGGTATCCGTATCAGTGAACCCCTCGCCAGGGTTGGCAATGGAAGCGAAAGTAGTGCCCTTGGACAGTCCGTTGACCAGAAAACTCTCGGCGTTCGTCGCCTTGTCCGATGTCGATCTTGAAACGCTCAAGCGATTTCACCGCCAGCGTCGAACTTTTTTGCCCGGGCACGAATTGATCCATGAAGGACAATCCAAGGCATCGGCCTTCATCCTGGCCGAGGGGTGGGCGCTGTCCTACAAGGTGCTGCCCGATGGCGAGCGGCAGATCGTGGATTTCCAGGTTCCGGGTGATTTTATCGGCCTGCGCAGCATCCTCTTCCGCACCGCCGATCACACTATCGAGGCCGCGACGCGCATCGAGGCCTCCGAGGTTCTCGCCTCGGATATTTTCGATGCCTTCGCGCATGCGCCGCGTCTGGCCACCGCCGTTCTGTGGGCGGCGTCCCGGGACGAGGCGATGGTGGTCGAGCATCTGGTGGATGTGGGGCGTCGCAATGCTGTTGAGCGCATGGCGCATTTCCTTCTGGAGCTTGGCGCAAGGCTTACCTTGGTCGGACTGGGGAACAAGGACGGCTATGCCTGTCCGCTGACGCAGTATCACCTTGCCGACGCGCTCGGGCTGAGCGCCGTGCACGTGAACCGGGTGCTGCGTCATCTGCGCGATGACGGCCTCGTCACCTTCCGAAAGGGACAGGTGGTCTTCAACGATATCGACCGGCTCCGGGAACTTGCGGGTTTTGATATCGACTATCTCGACCAGGACGGACCACTCCTTCGCTGACGCGCCACTCCGGCAGATCCCGCCGGAGTGGCACCGTTTCGGTCGAGTGGCGGTTATACCAACGCTTGCTTGGCCGCGTCGAGTTCGCGGTTGCAGTCGCTGTCATTCTTCGCCGTATGCGCCTTTTCGGCCGCGTGAAAGTGCTTCATCGCCGAGTCCTTCTTGGGCCCGGCAGTGGCATTGTCGCAGGCGGCCTTGACGCTCTTCATCTTGTCGGCAGTGTTGGGCGCAGGTGTTTTCGAGTCCATGGAATGGATCCTTTCAAGTGTCTGCACGAATTGACAAAGCTCCCCGCCGGGTCGGGCTGAAGACCGGTTTTGCCCCGGCAGGAAACCTTGTCGGCACTCGTGACAAACGTCCGACGGCGAATGAATTTGCCGTCACCAAGACCCCTACCCGGTTCTCTCTGGCGCAAGGCTGATGCAGGTTGGTGCCGAGGCGATTTCTTGCACCTTGTTTAGCCCGGCAATAAAGGGCAGGGCGCGAGGTTTCACGCGCGCGATCGCCGCGTCCTGCGGGCTCGGCGGAAGATGCCGGTGTGTTCATGATGGCTTTCTCTGCGTCTACTGCTGACTTTTACCGTATATGAAGTGAAGTCTACCGCGGCCTTCAGTTCGCCGCGCTCCACATCCGATACCGCCCCTGCCCGGTCATCTCGCGGATCAGACCACGGGCTTCCATCCAGGCCAAGTTGCGCTGGACGGCGGCGCGGCTGGCGCCGGTCAGGGCCTCGGCCATCGGGGCGGAGATGATGGGCCATTCGGTCAGTACGGCGCGCAAGGCCGGGGGCGTGCGGCCAGAAAGCGATGCCGTCTCGGCCTCTGCCCGCGCTGACCAGGCCTCGATGTCGTCGAGGTGCCGCATTGCGGTCAAACATGCGGTCTCCATCCCCTCAAGCCAACGCGCCAGACGGTCAGCCGCTGGGCCAGCGGCGCGCAGCCCCCCTGCCCCGCCCATGGCCAGAGGTGCAAAGACTGCGCCCTTGCCTTCACTAGCCGCGGTCCGCGCTGCCGTGACGGCCGCTTCCACTCGATCACCCTGCTGCCCGAGGCCCGCGAGGCTCCAGAGGTGAAAGCCCATGCAGGCGCGGGTGATCGGGTGAAGAACGGCGGCTTGTGCCATCAGTTCCAGCCAACCGCCCGCGCGATCCGCGAAGGGTTCTACCTCATCGCCGAGGGTCGCGGGGGCGCGGCGGTCGAGGAATGCGGACAGGTCGACCTCTGGGTCGGGACCGTCTGTCAGACGGCGCACCGCCCAACCGATACGAGCGAGCGCCGCGGTGTCGTCCTGAACTCCGGACAGGCGCATGGAGATCCAGAGCGCCAGCCGATCAGGGCCGATGCGGTCACCCGATATGATGACGGCTGCTGGGGCTACAAGGACATGGAGGAAAGCGCTGGCCCGAACGAGTCTCGCGCTCCCCTTGCGTTGATCGCGCTCCTCTCCGAATTGAAGGACCTCGACAGCTACGCCCAGGACTGGCGCCAGCGCTGCCGGGACTGGGCGTCGATTCCGGACTACCAGGAAAGCGACAAGATCAAGCTCGCGGCCCCTGTGACGCTCACCGATGGCAGCACCTGCCAGATCGTCACCGCGACGCACTACAGGCGGGGTCGGCAGAAACGCCGCTGCTACCGCATCGAGGAAACCGGTGGGCTCGTGCGGCTGTCGAAGGCGACACTCGTGGCTCGGAGGTGCTCAACTCCGCGAAAGGTACTGCCAGCCCGGTGCTGGCGGAGTTCCTGGCGGGGCGAGATTAGGTGCTGCGCCGGACCGTTGATCGACCTGCCGGCGACAGCAGATCCTGCGGCTTGGGTTGACAAGGCAATGCAAATGCATTACCTATTGCAGGCAGCAAAGACCCTTTTCTTTCAGGAGACTGCCATGACCGCGCTCGCACAAGATGTCTCGAAACTCACGGATCGGTATCAGACGACCGTGCCGGCGGGTGTGCGCAAGCAGCTCAAGCTGGGGAAGGGCGACCAGATTCGCTACTGCACCGAGCCGAGTGGCAGGGTCTATATCGAGCCCGTGCGCAGCGACGAGGAAGATCCCGTGCTCGGCGCCTTTCTCGATTTTGTCGAGGCCGATATCAAGGCGCATCCGGACCGCATTCGGGCGTTCGATGGGGCTTTGCATGACCGCCTTGCAGCACTGGTCGGAGACGTTGACGTCGATCTCGATGCGCCGCTATCGCTCGAGGATGAATGAGCGGCGATAGCGTGCCGGCCCAAGCGCCCCTTGTCGTAAACGGATGGTCGGTTTTTGCGCATCCGCTCTTTCTGGACCAGATCGAAGGGCTGACCCTGGAGGTCGAGGCGCGCAAATCGCGCGATCCCAAGACCTGGCGCAAGAAAAATTCCACGAAACGGCTGGCCGCCATCTTCAAGCTGGTCACCGAGGCCATACCGGCAGATCCCGGTGCCGCCGCTTTCCGGCAAGGTGGAACACTCGGCGATCACCGCAAGCACTGGTTTCGGGCAAAATTCTTCCAGCAGTATCGGTTGTTCTACCGGTTCAACAGCGATGCGAAGGTCATCGTGGTGGCCTGGGTGAACGACGACAAGACCCTGCGCGCCTATGGCAGCAAGACGGATGCCTATGCAACATTCAAAGGGATGCTGGAAGATGGCAATCCACCTGACAATTTTGACGCACTCCTGAAAGAAGCGGCGGCGGCGCACAAGCGGTTCGAAACGTCCCTTGAAGCGGTGCCCGATCGGTAAGTGGGCCAGCTTGCTGTGACCCTATGGCATTATCGTTTACGACGCCACGCTGGAAAATGTAGCATCGGTTGATAATATGGTCGGAGAAAGCGCGATGAATGAGACGGAAAAGGATGGGCAGCACCTCTGTCTCGAGGGGCGTTTCCGTGGCCGCTGAAGTCAATTCGTATGAAGCTTGGTTTCGCGCGCAGGTGCAGGATGCGCTGGACGATGCGCGCGCCGCGACACCTCATACGCAAGCGATGCAGGCCGCGCAGGCGTTGATTGACGCGATGCGCCGGGGCCGTTCTTGACAGTGCGCGCGCGCCACGTATGTACATCCGTGTAACCCCACGAGGCCTGCAACGATCAAAGCCAAAATCCGCAAAGTCGGCAACTCCGCCGTCATGACGCTCAGCACCGAGATGCTTGCGCTGCTCGATGCCAATGAAGGGGATACCCTCTATGCGGTGCGCACGGATGACGGCGGGCTGAAGCTGATGACGGAAAACCCCGAACTGCAGGCGGCCTTGGCGGCGGCCGAGATCGTCATGGATGAGAACCGCGATCTTCTGCAAGCTCTTGCATGAGCGATTGGGTCTGGGTTCCGCTGGCCGCCTTGCACGTTGTTCATGATCGTCAGATCGCGCGCCATGGTGGTGCAGCAGGGACCCGCGATCCGGCCCTTCTGGAAATGGGATGCACACGGGCGCAGAACCGTGCCGCCTACGAGAACGTGGATGCGTTCGGCATCGCGGCGGCCTATGCCCACCCAATGCAACGACGAGCGCAAACGCGCGGTCAGTTGTTCTTGACCAGAACCGGGCCGGTCCGGGTGTCAGGTGTGCGTCCGGGTGCTGCATGGCGTTCGCGGGCACCCTCGACAAGCGGAATGCTGGCGGTTGTGCAGCCCATGTCGGCCAGGAAGCTGACAAGGCCGACGATGGTCTTGAAATCGCGCAGCTTTAGGACGCTGCGGCTGGTGACGAGCATCTTGTCGTCCCGCCCGTCCGGGGCGACGGCCCGGATGACCCAAGAGCCGTACCAGCTGTTGTGACGCTTCTCGGCGCCTTCCTTGCAGACCACCTCGATGAGATAGCCTGCGGCCAGGAGGCCGCGCAGCCCGTCTTCTGTAACCACATTCGGTGCTTCTTCTATCATGGCCTTCCCTTGGGTCTTTCTTCTGCCTGAGGTGCAGTTTCGGGCCCACGGGATCGTGACACCGCGGGCGATACAAAACAACATTAACGAGGTCAAAGCAATAATAAAAGCTTGACGAAGCTCGCCTTGCTCCAATAACAATGATAGCCGACAAAATTGCGATCTTAAAGACGGCAAAGGAGTTTTGCCCTGCGCATTCTCCATGCGTGCAACATCCCCCTCATGCTGCTGATCACCGTGCTCGTGGTGGCTGGTCCGGCACATGCCTGCATCCCACCCGAGCGGCCGTTCCTGCCTGCGTCCAGAGAGGACATGCGCACCTACGCGGATCTGATCCGGGGGGATTTCGAGAGCTACATCGCCGATGTGCAGGACTACGTCCGCTGCCTCGACGAGGAACGCGCACGGGCCTTTGTCGAAGCCAGGGAGGTGAGCGAGGAGTACGGGCGTTTCGTCAGCGCGGTTGAATGACGGGGTCGGTCAGCAGGTATTACGCGGGCAGCGTTCATGTGCATCAAAAAATACTTTGCTGCACATTTACTTTGTGTGCATCATGAAGGTGTTTGCTGCACACGCCCCGTGAGAAGAATCGCATGACTACCCTATCGCATTCGCGTGCCGCGCAAGTGGCCTATCAGGATTTGCTCAGGCTGCACCTCGATGAGGCCGCCTCGGGCGTTGTCGGCAGTATTGAGGAGCGTCATCGCAACGGGCGCATCTACCTATACGACAAGTTCCGGATCGGCACGCAGATGAAAAGCCGATATCTGGGCGAAGACTCTCCCGAATTGCGTGCGCGGCTGGCCCGGACGACCGACCTCAAGGCGCAGGGCGAAGAGCGCAAGAAACGGATGTCGCGGCTGGCGCGCACACTGCGCGCGGAAGGATTCATCGCAACCGACCGCGATACCGGCTCGATGCTGCTGGCCTTCGCGCGGGCCGGAGTGTTCAGACTCGGGGGCACTTTGGTTGGCACCAGCGCTTACGGTCTCTATCAAGGGGAACTCGGCGTAAGGTTTGATTCCGATGAGCTCGCACAGACGGGCGACATTGATTTTGCCAGTTTTGAGCGGCTGTCGGTCGCCCTCGGCGACCGGGTTGAGGAACATCCCGGCGAGATCCTCAAAGCCATGCAGTTCGATCCCGTGCCCGGGGTGCACGACCGACAGGTCTGGAAGTGGCGCCAGACCCGGGGCGAGGCCATGGTGGAGTTCCTGACGCCCGCGTTCGGAGACGAGCGCGTCAAACCCCTGCCGGCTCTGGGGGTGAGCGCGCAGGCGCTGAATTATCTGAACTTCCTGATTGCGGATCCGCTTCAAGCCGTGGCGCTCTATCGCTCCGGTGTGCTGGTTCAAATCCCGCGACCGGAACGTTTTGCGATCCACAAGCTGATCGTGGCGGATCGCAGACGCGGGGGCCCCGACCAGGCGAAGGCGCGAAAGGATCTCGGCCAGGCCGCGTTCCTTGTCTCTGTCCTCGCCGAGGATCGGCCCGATGATCTGATGGAGGCCTATCAAGATGCCGTCTCACGCGGACCTCGTTGGCGTGAGCGGATCACGGCGAGCCTTTCGCGCTGTCCGGTCACGGCGGATATCCTGCGCGGGCTTCAGTGACGGATTCCCCGCTTTGGCGGGAAGGCGCATTTCTGAGGTCTCGATGTCGCCAATCTCTGCCGACAGATCACCAAGCATCCGCACATGATGACATACAGCAGCGGATACTGCTGATATCTGGTGCTTGGCTCGAGACGAAGCCAGTGACGAGCGATGATCAGCCCTTTCGGGTTCGTTCGAAAAAATCCTCTTGATAGCACGAGTAGGGCATTGTGTCGCCGCACCATTATAGACGGAGTTGGTATCTTGAAGCACGTGGTTCGAAATCTGGCCGCCGCCGCGGTCGTCACCGTATCGACTTTCTCGGGGTCAGCTACACCGGCACACGCCTATCCGGTCGATTGCGCGATCCTGCTCTGCCTGGCTGGCGGCTGGCCTGCCTCCGCGCCCTGTGCCCATGCGCGCGCCGTGTTCATCCGGCGGATCACCCCTTGGCCGATCGAGCCACCTCTGCAAATCTGGCGCTGTCCAATGGGTGTATCCTTCGAGAATCCCGAGCCCGTCGATCGTCTTCTCAGGCTTGCCAGGATGCAGGCGGAACCCCACTCGTCCTCCTTGCCAGAACCCGACGCAATGCACCTTGCGCAAGCGGTCGGCGCTGGTGCCGATATCGATATCAGCGGTCCGACCTTCGCGTTCATCCGCTCGATCAACGTCTTTGATGTGTATCTGCGCCAGGGATTGGTCGGCGAGGGGGAGGATTGCCGCCGAACGGCGCGGATCAGGCATGGCAGCTATGATGCCAACGGCCGATATCACTGGCGTGATGGCTCCTCAGCAGCGCTGCCGTCGGCGTTTCGCGGTGACGAAGGGTTCGGGACGACGTGCCCCGGTGTCGCCGTCCGTGCGGTTTTTGTCGAATGGTTGGATCACAACGGCGGCTACGGCTTCGAGCAGGTCGATTACTGACATCTTGCGGATCCGCACGCACCGGGTCCGCCCCCACCAAGCCCTGCACCGGAGACTGTGCGAACAACAAAAAAGACAAAAGACGCCAGACCGTAAAGTCTGAGGCCGCGCTGAAAACCCCTGAACAAGGTTCTTTTAGCGCGGTGCCCCAACCTCTGCAACCCGCAATGTATTTTTGCTGGCAAAAATGTTTTTGCCGTGCGGCATGGCGTCGGCTCTCGCTGGAGACCCGATCATGGAACCAACAACCGGCCTGATCCTGCGACGGATCACTCAGACCGAGCTTTCCGTATCCGCCCACAAACTGGCCACGATCATTCTCGATGGCATCGCCTGGAAGGAGGGCTACAACGGGTTGTCGCGCGGAACGGCCGCCTTCACCCTCGCGGGCCTGGCAGAAAAGATGGGCGTCTCGCGCCAGTATCTGACCGTACTCTTGGGCGAACTCGAAGCCTCCGATCTGAAGTTGCGCCGCGAGAAGCCAAACGGCAAATATGCGCCCTGGCTATTCCGGTTCGCGGCCTTCGAGGACGACAGCGAACCACGGGATGGTGAGTCAGGCACAGGCGACACATCACTATATAGAGAAGACTCTAACAAAACTATATTTTCCGGGCATATCAACATTTATGCTGGTTCCAACGTCTTCCAGACCCGTTGGGCGGCGCTGATCCGGGCAGCCAAGACGGCTTTGCCCTGCTGGAACATCGACACGCAAGTGATCTGGGATCGCTTCCTCGCCTTCAACCGCGCGCGGGGCAATGCCCGGGTGCCGGCGGGCTTTCTGCTCGGTTTCATGCGCGGGTGGCCGCGGTAGCCGCGGTCGACAAAGGCCATGTCCGGGCGCTGATCGGTCAAGGTCTCCACCTGCTCCAGCGCCTCGTGCAGGGTGTGTCCGTCATAGGGATTGCCCTGCAGTGACCGCATGCCGACGACGAAGCCGCCTTCGGTGGTGGTGGCGGCGGTGATCTTCGTGCCGAACTCGTAGCGCTTGTGCACCTTACCTTTCGAGATACAGTCCACCGCCGGTTCGTGCAGACTGTAAAGCTTCTTTCGGTCCTTCGGCTTCTGCGCCAGCAGCCGCTTC
Organism: Roseovarius sp. MBR-79; assembly: GCF_053628555.1. Taxonomy (NCBI): domain Bacteria; kingdom Pseudomonadati; phylum Pseudomonadota; class Alphaproteobacteria; order Rhodobacterales; family Roseobacteraceae; genus Roseovarius; species Roseovarius sp. MBR-79. The sequence goes on from NZ_JBRJGP010000022.1 coordinate 19,208, forward strand.
GCCAAGGCCACCAGATCTTGCAGCCGCAGCTTAAGCGGTCCCTCGGCCACCTTGTCCATCTGCCGTTCGATGTCCCGCAGCACGCGCCCGGTGTAGCCCTTGAGCCGACGCAGGGCCTTGCGCATCCGCTTGAATTGCCGGGCATGGGCATAACGGCCGACCTGCCCGCAAAGCCGGGGGCCAAGGCGATTGTAATTCGTTCACCCTGAACAGCTCTTATCCTGCTGAAATAATATCAAACGCTGCATCCAAAACCTAAGGAAAATGCTGCGTTATCACGCAAAATCAGCAGGATAAGAGCTGTTCAGGGTGAACTAGTTAGGGCCAAGTTCGAGCATCCGTTCCGGGTGATTAAACGCCAGTTCGGCCATATGAAGACCCGCTACCGGGGCCTCGCCAAGAACTGCGCTCAACTCTTCACGCTTTTCTCCCGTGGCAACCTTTTGCTGCTCCGACTAAGGCGGATCGCATGTGGACGAGTCTACCCAGAAGTCGGGAAACTGCCCCTGCGGCGAGCCTTGAAACGGCGAAATCCGCCCCCAACATGTCGTCTCATACCCGACAAGACGATCAGCCCACCATCTCGCCACAGCCGGACGCGGTGCTCAGACGTTCCTTAACGTTGCAGTCCTTTTTTACTCCGGGGCTATTCCGCCGCGCGGTCCTGCAACGCGGACCAGGCATCGTATTGCGACAGGAACACGCGGCCGGTCAGATCGTCGAGCAAATGGCTGCGCTTCAGGCGGTCCATCACCGGGCCCTTGACCTCCGAGAGGTGCAGCGCGATGCCGATGCCGCGCAGGCGGTCGTTGATCGCCTCGAGGCTCTCGAGCGCGGAAAAGTCGATCTCGTTCACCGCCGAACACATCAGCACCACGTGCCGGATCGGGCAAGCCTCGGCCACGCGGTCCTGGATCATGTCCTCGAGAAAGCGCGCGTTGGCGAAATAGAGGCTCTCGTCGATCCGCAGGGTCAGCACCGTCGGAACGGTCTTGACCCGGTGGCGCAGCACATTTCGGAAATGTTGTGTGCCGGGCACCAGCCCGACCTCGGCCACATGCGGGCGCGAGGTCTTGTAGAGGTGCAGCGCGACCGACAGCAGCACCCCCGCCGAGACGCCCGCCTCCACCCCCATCCCCAGCGTGAGCACGATGGTGGCGAGCACGGCGGCGAAATCGGCACGCGAATAGCCCCAGGATTTGCGCAGGATCGAGAAATCGACCAGCGTCAGCACGGCGACGATGATCGTCGCGGCCAGCACCGCCTTGGGCAGGAAGAAGACGAGCGGCGTCAGCGCCACGGCGGCGATGGCCAGCCCCACGGCGGTAAAGGCCCCGGCGGCGGGCGTCTCGGCACCGGCATCGAAATTCACCACCGACCGGGCAAAGCCCCCCGTCACCGGATAGCCGCCGGTGAAGGCGGCACCGATATTGGCCGCGCCAAGGCCGATCAGTTCCTGGTCGGGGTCGATGCGCTGGCGGCGTTTGGCCGCCAGCGTCTGCGCCACCGAGACCGATTCGACAAAGCCGATGAGCGAGATGAGCGCGGCGGGCAGCACCAGCGCCGAGACGAGATCGGGCGACAGATCCGGCAGGGTGAGCGGCGGCAGGCCCTGCGGGACGGCGCCCACGATGGCCACGCCCTGCCTGTCCAGTCCGAAGAGCCAGACGACAAGGGTCGAGACCGCGAGCGCCGCCACCGGCCCGGTCCGCGCCAGCAGATCGGCCAGGCGCGGCGCGAGCCCCGCGCGCAGCAGCAAAGGCCTCAGCCCCTTGCGCACCCAGAAGAGGAACCCGGTCGCCAGCACCCCGATCACCAGCGTCGGCCCGTTCACCGCGCCCAGCTGCGCCCCGAGCCCGGCCAGCATCCCGATCAGCGTATGCCCGCCCGCAGGCACGCCGAGGATGTGCCTGAGCTGGCTCGTGGCGATCAGCAGACCGCTGGCGGTAATGAAGCCCGCGATCACCGGGTGGCTTAGGAAATTGGCGATGAAGCCCAGCCGCAGCAGCCCCAGCGCCAGCAGCATCGCCCCCGACAGCAGCGCCAGCGTCAGCGCGGCGGCAGCATAACCCATGCTGCCCGCCTCGGCCACCTGGCCGATGGCGGCGGCGGTCATCAGCGACACCACCGCGACCGGCCCCACGGCCAGTGCCCGGCTGGTGCCGAACATCGCATAGAGGATGATCGGCACGATCGAGGCATAGATCCCGGCCTCGGGCGGCAGGCCCGCCAAAAGCGCATAGGCCAGCGATTGCGGGATCAGCATGATCGTCACGATCACCGCCGCCATGGTGTCATTGCCAAGCGCGCCACGGTCATAGCGGCGGCCCCAGTCAAGAATGGGCAGATAGCGGGCAAGTGTCGGGATCATGGGGCAGGTCTTTCAATAGAGGTCGGGCAGGCGACTGCGCCCCGCCCGGATCAAGGGGGCGGTCAGGGTCAGGTGTTTTGGGTGGCGCTGATCTTTTCGGGCTTGGCCATCCATTCGCGCCCGCGCAGCATCGCCTTCCAATAGATCGGCGGCAGCAGCCGTTCCTTCAAAAGCCACGCAAGGCGGCTTGGCTTTGTGCCGTCGATCAGGAACTTGGGAAAGCTGGGCTTCATCACCCCGCCATAGCCGAATTCCGCCAGCACGATCTTGCCCCGCTCCACGGTCAGCGGGCAGGATCCGTAGCCATCATATTGCGCCACCGGCTCGCGGCCCATGATGTCGGCGACGATGTTTTCAGCCACCACCGGGGCCTGCATGCGCGCCGCAGCGGCGGTTTTGGCATTGGGGGCGTTCATCACATCGCCAAGCGACCAGATATTGTCATGGGTCTTGTGGCGCAGCGTGGCCTGATCCACGTCGATCCATCCGGCGGCATCGGCGAGGGCCGAGACGCGGATGAAATCGGGCGCGCATTGCGGCGGGCAGACATGGATCATGTCGAAATCCATGGTCACGCGCTCGGGTGCCGTGTCGGGCTTTTTCACCTCGAAGGTGGCGGTGCGCGCCGGGCCGTCGATGGCGACAAGGTTGTGAAAGAAATCGAGGTTGGCGCGGTATTTGTCCATATAGGATTGCAGGGCGGGCACGTAATCCTTGACCCCGAAGAGCACGCCACCGGCATTGCAAAAATGGATGTCGATCTCGTTCAGAACGCCGCTGCGGAACCAGTGATCGGCGGACAGATACAGCGCCTTTTGCGGCGCGCCCGCGCATTTGATCGGCATCGGCGGCTGGGTAAAGATTGCGCGACCCGCCTTCAGCCCCTGCACCAGTTGCCATGTATAGGGCGCCAGATCATAGCGGTAATTCGAGGTGACGCCATTGCGCCCCAGCGTTTCTTCCAGCCCGTCCACCTTGGCCCAATCAAGCTTCAACCCCGGACAGATCACAAGGCGGTCGTATTTCACCACCCGGCAGCCATCAAGGATCACGGCACTGTCCTTGGGCTCGAACGCGGCCACGGCGGATTTGATCCAATGCACGCCACGCGGAATGAGCGCGCCCATGGTCTTGGCGGTCTCGGGCGCCTCAAAGATGCCGCCGCCCACCATGGTCCAGCCCGGTTGATAATAATGGATATCCGCCGGGTCGATCACCGCGATCTCCAGATCGGGTTTGCGCGCGTTCAGGCTGGCGGCGAGGGCAATACCGCCCGCGCCCGCGCCCACGATCACCACGTCGAATTTGGCATCGCCCGTGTCGGTGGGCGTCTTGCCGCCATTGATGATGCGCCGCGCGACACCGGCCATATCGTAACCGGCGGCCTTGGTCGCGGCGAGGATCTCGGGCACCGGGCGGCGCGTCGCCTCAGAGAGCGACCAGAGCGTGGCCGAGCGCGTGCCGGTGCGGCAATAGGCCAGAACAGGGCCGGGCAATTCGCGCAAGGCACGCCCGAAATCCCCCGCATCCTGATCGCGCACCATTCCGGCGGTGATCGGCAGATAGCGTGCCTCAAGCCCCTGGGCGCGGGCGGCGGCCTCGATCTCCTCGAAATTCGGCTGATCGGCGCCTTCGCCATCGGGGCGGTTGCAGATCACCGCGCGAAACCCCGCCGCCTTGATCGCCGCCAGATCGCCGGGGGCAATCTGGGGGCTGACCGACAGCGCGTCGGTTATTTTCTTGATGTCCATGGTTCCCCCCTTGGGCGTCTGTTTACAGCGCGTTGACCGGCAGTTTCAGCATCGGGCGACCATCGCCGTCTTTCGGGATCTCGCCCGCGCGCATGTTGACCTGAAGCGACGGCAGGATGAGGCGCGGCATGCCGAGGGACGCATCCCGTTCGGTGCGAAAGCGGATGAAATCCTCGCGCGTCTTGCCCGCGCCCACATGGATGTTATGGGCCTTTTCTTCGGCCACGGTGGTTTCCCACGCGATATCGCGACCGTTCGGGCCATAATCGTGACACATGAAGAGGCGCATCGCGTCGGGCAGGGCCAGCACCTTTTGAATGCTGTCATAAAGTGTCGCTGCGTCGCCGCCCGGAAAATCGGCGCGCGCCGATCCGCCATCGGGCATGAAGAGCGTATCGCCGACAAAGGCGGCATCGCCCATCACATGGGTCATGCAGGCTGGGGTGTGGCCGGGGGTGTGCAGCGCGAAACAGGGCATGGTGCCCACCGTGTAGGTGTCGCCATCCTTGAACAGCGCGTCGAACTGGCTGCCGTCGCGCTGAAACTCGGTGCCCTCGTTGAAGATTTTGCCGAACACCTCCTGCACGGTCAGGATGTTCTCGCCGATGCCGATCCTGCCGCCCAATGCGCGCTGGATATAGGGCGCGGCCGAGAGGTGATCGGCGTGGACATGGGTTTCCAGAATCCAGTCCAGCGCCAGCCCGCGTTCGCGGACCCGCGCAATCAGCATATCGGCGTGATCAAAGCTGATCCGCCCCGAGGCGGGATCGAAATCCATCACCGAATCGACAATCGCGCAGGCATCCGAGGCCGGGTCCTTGACGATATGGCTGATGGTGTTGGTCGCCTCGTCGAAAAAGCTTTCGACCTCGGGGCGGATGGTCATGTCAACAGGATAGGTGGTCATGGTGTTCCTCCGGTCTTTGGGGATCAAAGCTTGCAGGTGCGGATGCCGAGGATGCGATAGAGCAGGCAAAAGCGCATGCCTGCGGTGGCAATCAGCACGATGCCCGCAATTGCGGCGATCCATTTCGGCGCGCCTGCGGCAAACATCGCCGAAAACCCGCCAAAGGCGAGCGCCAGCAGGGCAAGGCCCAGAACGATACGAATGATGCGGTCGACAGACCCGATATTGGCAGTCATGACGGTCCTCCGGTTAAAGTTAACTGCTGAATAGAGGTTTTCACGGAACGCGTATGTGATGAAGTCACCAAGCGGTGCGAAAACGCAGCCAGCCCTCTGCCGGATCAGCCCGCGCAGACCGGTCCGCGACCGTTACGCGCGCGCCCTTTTGGGGGAAACGATCCCCTCTTCGAGCGGCAGGATGCGGTCAAGCAACTGATCGCGATTGGACGCGATATCGGCGATGGTCACGCCGTCGAGCACGTCGAGAAAAGCCCGTGTCGCTGCCTGAAAGGTCTGCGACAGCTTGCAGATGCCGATCAGCGGGCAGGTGTTGGTGGTGCGGTTGAAACACTCCACCACGTCGAACGGTCCCTCGGTCAGACGCACGACCTCGCCCACGCGGATCGTCTCGGGCGCACGGGCCAGCCGAAAGCCGCCACCGCGCCCGCGCTGCGTGTCGATGAACCCGGCCTTGCCCAGTTCATGCACGATCTTGACGATATGCGGGCGCGCCAGCCCATGCACCTTGACCACATCATCCACACGCACCAACGCAGGCGCTTTCAGCGCCGCCAGTTGCAGCGAGCGCAGGGCGTAATTGGTATAGCTGGTCAGCCGCATGGCATCGAATTCCTTTCATTGATCTAATTCCCGTAGAGCTTTTCTTCAAGCAAAGCCAGAAAAACTGTCATGGCGGTGTAGGGTTCGGCGACCAGCCCACCAATGGAGCGCCAGAATGCCGCACCAAAAGTATATTTTACTTATATCTTATGATCAAGAATCGTTCTAAATGTCTGCTATCCGGTTGGGGCAGGTCGCCCCGCCCGCAACCCTGAAGGAACATATCACATGGGTATCCATATCGGCGACACCGCCCCCGATTTCACCGCCGACACGACGGCCGGCCCGATCAGTTTTCACGACTGGATCGGGGACAAGTGGGTTTTCTTCTTCAGCCACCCGGCAGATTTCACCCCGGTCTGCACCACCGAAATGGGGCGCACCGCGCAGCTTTCTGCGGAATTTGCCAAGCGCCACGTCAAGCCGCTTGGCCTGTCGACCGATGGCGTCGAAGAGCATCAGGCCTGGATCAAGGATGTGAACGACACGCAATCCACCACGGTGGATTTCCCGATTGTCGCTGACCCTGACTGCGCAATCGCGCGGCTTTACGAGATGATCCACGCCAATGAGAGCGAAACCGCCGCTGTGCGGTCGGTCTTCATCATCGACCCCAACAAGCGGATTCGCCTGACCATGACCTATCCGATGAGCGTGGGGCGCAATTTCGACGAGATCCTGCGTGTGATCGACGCGCTTCAGACCGGCGACAAAAACCGCATCGCCACCCCGGCCGATTGGGTGCCCGGTGGCAAGGTGATCATCCCGCCCTCGATCCCCAATGCCGAAGCCGAAAAGCTGTTCCCGCAAGGCTTTGACGAATTGCGCCCCTACCTGCGCACCACGACCCTTTGATCAAGGCGCCCCGCCGGATTGCCGGCGGGGCCGATCCCGCATAACCGGAGGTGTTCCATGTTCGACAGTTTCAGCGCCGAGACACTGGCGCGTGTTCAATTCGCCTTTACCATCTCGTTCCATATCATCTTTCCGGCCTTCACCATCGGGCTGGCAAGCTGGCTTGCGGTGCTGAACGCGCAGTGGTTGCGCACGCGCGACGCGACGTATCTGACGCTGTTCGAGCATTGGAAAAAGATCTTCGCCGTGGTCTTCGGTATGGGTGTCGTGTCGGGCATCGTCATGTCCTACCAGTTCGGCACCAACTGGGCGGTGTTTTCCGACAAGGCCGGGCCGGTGATCGGCCCGTTGATGGCCTATGAGGTGCTGAGCGCCTTTTTCCTTGAGGCCGGGTTTCTTGGCATCATGCTGTTCGGGCGCGAACGGGTGGGCGACCGGTTGCACATGTTCGCCACCGCGATGGTGGCGGTCGGCACGCTGGCCTCGGCCTTCTGGATACTGTCGGTCAACAGCTGGATGCAGACGCCCGCGGGCTACGGGATCAATACTGACGGCCAGTTTGTGCCCGAGGATTGGTGGGCCATCGTCTTCAACCCGTCCTTCCCTTACCGCCTTGTGCATATGGTGATGGCGGCTTACCTGACCACCGCCTTCGTGGTGGGCGGGGTCAGCGCGCTGCATCTTTTGCGCGACCGCAGCAGCGCCCCGGCGCGCACCGCGTTTTCAATGGCGATGTGGATGGCGGTGATCGTGACCCCGCTTCAGATCGTGGCGGGCGATTTCCACGGTCTCAACACGCTGGAACATCAACCGGTCAAGGTCATGGCGATGGAGGGGCATTTTGACAGCCACCCCGACGGCGCGCCGCTTTACCTGTTCGGTATTCCGGATCAGGACAATCAACGGCTGGATTATGCGGTGGGTATACCCAAACTCTCGTCGCTGATCCTCAAGCATGATCTGAACGCGCCGCTGGCTGGCCTCGATACCGTGGCGCGCGAAGATCAGCCCCCCGTGGGCATCGTGTTCTGGTCGTTCCGCATCATGATCGCGATTGGGTTTGCAATGCTGGGCATCGGCCTTTGGGCGGCGCTGCGCCGCGTGCAGGGGCGGCTTTACGACAGTGCGATGTTGCACCGTGCCGCCGTGGCGATGGGGCCTGCGGGGTTCATTGCGGTACTGGCGGGGTGGGTCACGACAGAGGTTGGGCGACAGCCCTATACCGTCTATGGCCTCTTGCGCACCGGTGATAGCCTGGCACCGGTCGCGGCCCCGGCGGTTGCCGCCTCGTTGGTTGCCTTCATCGTGGTCTATTTCTTCGTCTTTGGCGCGGGCACCTTTTACGTGCTGCGGCTGATGAATCGCGCGCCCGATACGGGTGGCGAGGAGGATCATGGCCCGACCCGCACCGCCGGGATCACACCCGCCGCGCAACTGCGCGCCAAAACCTTCGTTCCCGGCGAATAAGGAGGACTGACAATGGAATTCGATCTTGCGTTCATCTGGGCTGGCCTCATCGCCTTTGCCGTGCTGACCTATGTGGTGCTGGACGGCTTCGATCTGGGTGTCGGGATCCTCTTTCCCCTCGCCGGGTCGGAACGCGACCGCGACACCGCGATGAATACGGTCGCCCCGGTCTGGGATGGCAACGAGACATGGCTGGTGCTGGGCGGTGGCGGGCTGTTCGCGGTGTTTCCGCTGGCCTATGCGGTTGTGATGCCGGCGCTTTACATGCCGATCACGCTGATGCTGCTGGCGCTGGTGTTTCGCGGCGTGGCGTTTGAATACCGCTGGAAAACGCGGCGCTGGAAACGGGTGTGGGATCACGCGTTCTTCGGCGGCTCGCTGGTGGCGGCATTCTGTCAGGGCATCGCTCTTGGCGCGCTGGTGCAGGGGATCGAGGTCTCGGGCCGCGCCTACTCGGGCGGCTGGTGGGACTGGCTGACGCCGTTCTCGGTGCTGACCGGGCTGGCGGTGGTGGCGGGCTATGCGCTTCTGGGCGCAACCTGGCTGGTGCTCAAGACCGACGGGCCGCTGCAACTGGGCATGCGCCGCCGGGCATGGTGGCTGGGGTTTGCCACGCTTGGCTTCATGGGGATCGTCAGCCTTGCCACCCCGTTTCTGGAGCCGGTCTATTTCCAGCGCTGGTTCAACTTGCCGGGCAGTGTCTTCAGCATCGTCATGCCAGTCTTGGTGCTGGGCGCGGCCTGGGCGCTTTTTACCGGGTTGAACGACAGCCGCGATCTGCGCCCGTTTCTGGCGGCGCTGTCGCTCTTCGTGCTGGGCTTTATCGGGATTGGCATCAGTTTCTATCCGATGATGGTGCCGCCTTCGCTGACCATCTGGCAGGTGGCGGCCCCCGATGAAAGCCTGGCCTTCGCATTGGTCGGCACGCTGTTTCTTGTGCCGCTGATCCTTGCCTATACCGCCTACGCCTATTGGGTGTTTCGCGGCAAGGTGCGTCCGGGAGAGGGGTATCACTGATGTCCCCCATCTTGCGGCACTTCGGCTGGTTCGTTCTGCTCTGGCTGCTTGGCATCGGCGCGTTGGGTGCCGTCGCCACCCTCATACGACTGTTTATCTGACCCTCATGACTGGAGATACTCATGAAAAAGACCCTTCTCGCCGCCGCGACCGTGGCGGGCCTTGCCACGGGGGCACAGGCCTCGGAAAAGGCGCTCGTGACCGTCGTCACCTCGCCCGAGCCGCAGACGCAACTCATGGCCATGGTGCTGACCATGCAGGCCGTGCAGCAAGGCGCGCAAACCCGTATCCTGCTGTGCGGACCGGGCGGTGACATCGCCCTCAAGGACGCCCCGGCAAGCGTCACCGCGCCGCAACCACCCCGCGACATGAGCCCGCAAGGCCTGATGCAAAAGATCATGGAGGCGGGTGCCACGGTCGAGGTCTGCGCGATCTATCTGCCCGGTCGCGGTGTCGGCCCCGAGGTCCTGCTTGATGGCGTCGGCGTCGCCAAGCCGCCAGAGATGGCGGGTGCCATGCTGAAGGACGACACCGTGCTTTGGTCATTCTAACCAAAGCACAAAAAAAGACCTGCGGCGACTAGGCGCAGGTCACCCCCCTTTGGGCGGGAACCTTCCCTGGTCTTCGCGGTATCGTTGTTCAACCCAACCGGAACGCACCATGTCTGACCCGCAAGCCTCCGACCTGCCTTTGCAGGTTATCCCGCGTGACATAGACCCATCCGGCGCGCCCCCGCGCCGGATGCGGTTTCGGCGCAGCTATCTGTTGGTGCTTCTGATCCCGGTTTTCATGTTCTCTGGCGCGGTGATCGGCCTGTATTTCCAGCCGATGGGGTTGCAGAAATTCTATGCGCTGACCGGGCTGCAACCGGGGGGCGGATCGTCTTCGCCGATTGCCCTGCCGCCCGAAATCGTCCTGCCAAAGGACATGGCCGAGACCATGCAACCGAGTGATGTGGTCGGCCTTGCGCGGCTGATGCCACAGGGGGACGTGTCGATCGTTGCGGCCCCGTACGGCGCGGGCGATGCGCGGATCGCTGAAATTCTGGTGGCGGTCGGCGACCGGGTGGAAAAGGGTGCGGTGTTGGCGCGGCTTGACAACGAGGCTCAACTGGAAAGTGCGGCTTTGATCGCGCGCGCCAATGTCGCGGTGCGCGAGGCGGCATTGATCCAGACCCGCGCGGCAGTTCAGAATAGTCAGGACGAGGCCCGCGCTGCATTCGAGCAGGCCCAATCCGCCGCAGTCGAGGCCGCCAGCACCCTTGCCCGCACCCAAGGGCTGTTTCAGCGCGGTGTCACCACGCAGGCGGTGCTGGATGGCGCCGTGGCCGCCGATCAACAAGCCCGACTGGCGGTTGAGAAAGCCAAGGCGACGCTGGCACGTTATACCGCCGAGGAGGCCGACATGCAGCCCGATGTCATCGTCGCGGCCCGCAACCTTGATGCCGCCAAGGCGGAGCTTGCACGGGCGCAGCGCGATCTGGCGCGCGCCGCCGTTATGGCCCCCATCAGGGGCACCGTGCTTGACGTGAACGCCCGCGCCGGCGAACGCCCCCCCGCAGATGGCATCATGCAGATGGGTAACACTGACCGCATGATGGCCGAGGTCGAGATCTATCAGGATCGCATTGCACAGGTCAGCATCGGCCAGCCGGTCGAACTGGCGGCGGCGGCCATTGGCCAGACATTGCAGGGCCGGGTGCAATCCATCGGGCTGATGGTCGGGCGGCAGGGTCTTGTCGCGGATGACACGGCGGCCAATACCGATGCGCGGGTGATCACCGTGATGGTCGCGCTGGATGACGCCTCATCCCTGATCGCCGCGCGCTACACCAACCTTGAGGTCATCGCCCGCATCGACACCCGCGCGCAGGCAGCGCGGTGAGCCGCCTGTTGCAATGGCTGTTCGGACGGCTGCCCATTGGCTGGCTGCAACTGACCCACAGCCGCCCGCGCTTTGCCGCCGCCCTTGCCGGGGTGGCCTTTGCCAATGTGCTGGTCTTTGTCCAGCTTGGCATCATGAACTCGATGGCGACGGCGACGATGAAGCCCTACGGGTTCTTTCAGGCCGATATCATGATTTCCGCCTCGGACGCCAATTCGATGACCGAAGGCGGCAATGTCGCGCGGCAATGGCTGTTTCAGGCGCTGGCCGACCCGGATATCATTGCGGGCACCGGGCTTTTCGTGGGCAACGTCAACTGGGCGCGCCCGGAAAAGACGCTGGGACTGACCACCTATGGCATCGACCCGGCACAGCCCGGTTTCCTGTCACCCGACATGGCGGCCAAGGCCACGACATTGCAATTGCAAAACGCCGGCATCCTTGATCGGTTCAGCCGGGGCCTGCCGCGTGACGAGGCGGCGGCGATCCGCCCGCAAACCCCGCTGTCGTTTGAGGTGACCGGCACAACCTTGACGCTTTACGACACCTTCGCGGGTGGCGGTGGCTTTGGCGGCGACGGGTTCATGATGGTGTCGGATCAGACCTTCCTGACCCTCTTTCCCGCCCGCACATCAGCGGCCCCCGATCATATCCTGCTGAAACTGGCCCCCGGTGCCGATGCTAACCGCGTCGCTGCCCGGCTGCGAAATCTGATATCCGACAAGAGCCTGCGCATCCGCAGTTACGCGCAGGCCGCAGCCGAGGATCTGAGCTATCAGCAGACCAAGCGACCGACCGGCATCATATTCGGCTTCGGGGTGATCATCGGTGTGCTGGTGGGGATCGTGATCGTCTATCAGGTGCTGTCGACGGACGTGGCCGACCATCTGAGCGAATATGCCACCTTCAAGGCAATGGGGTATCCGCAACGTTTCTTCATCGGCATCGTTCTGGAAGAGGCACTGATCCTCGCGCTTCTGGGTTTCATCCCCGGTTTTGCCGTGGCCAGCGCCCTGCTGGCGGGCATGGCCAAGGCTACCAACCTGCCGCTGGAAATGACCTCCGCGATGGCGGTGATGGTGTTCTTGGGCACGCTGGCGGCCTGTGCGATCTCGGGCGCGATTGCCACGCGGCGTCTGGCCTCGGCCGACCCGGCCGATCTGTTCTGAGGCGCAGAAATGACTGACGCCCCGCCGATCATCGTCAACGCGCTGAACCACTGGTTCGGCACCGGCGAGGCGCGCAAGCAGGTGATTTTTGACGTGAACCTTGCCGTGCAGCGCGGCAGCCTGACGGTGCTGATGGGGCCGTCAGGGTCGGGCAAGACCACGGTGCTGACACTGATGGGGTGCCTGCGCGATGTGCAGGACGGCTCAGTCCGTCTGCTGGGGCATGAACTGAACGGGGCAAGCCGCGCGCAGACCGAGGGTCTGCGGCGCAGGTTGGGCTTCATCTTTCAGGCGCATAACCTGCATGGCAGCCTGACGGCGTTGCAAAACGTGCTGATGGGGGTGCAGGTGCATGGGCTGATCGACCCCGCGGCGCAGATCCGCGCCGCGCGTCATGCGCTGACGCTGGTCGGGCTGGCGGACCGGATGGACTACCTGCCCGCAAACCTGTCTGGCGGACAAAAACAGCGCGTCGCGGTGGCGCGCGCCCTTGTCGGCAACCCGGACGTGGTCTTTGCCGATGAACCCACCGCAGCGCTCGACCGCGAAAGCGGTGCCAATGTGGTTGCCCTGCTCAAGAAACTGGGGCAGGCGCGCGGCACGACGACGGTCATGGTCACCCATGACACCCGCATCCTGGAGATGGCAGACCGGATCGTGACGCTGGAGGATGGCCGCATCGTCAAGGACACCGGGGCCTGACGCTGTCCACAATCGTCTTGCCGCTGATTTTACGGGGATCAGGTCTGTGCTTGTCTTTTCCATCGGTTTCCCGCATTCATATTCTGAATAACGAATATGGAGACCCGCGATGCCCATCACCCGACGCACACTGCTTGAGCTTGGGGCCATGTTGCCTCTGGCCCTGACCGCCACGGGTGCTCGCGCGCAGATGCTGAACCTTGGTGCGGGGCAGCTTGACACGTTGAGCGACGGGCATCTTGTTCTGCCTCGCGATTTCGTGCTGGGTAACCTGTCCGAGGCGGAAGCCGGGCCAATCCTTACCGGTCTGGGGATCACCGGCGACACGGTGATGCCGCCCTGCAACCTGACGCTTTGGCGGGACGGCGCGCGCAAGGTTCTGTTTGATGCCGGGTCCGGCGCAGGCTTCATGCCAAGCGCGGGCAAGCTGGCCGAGGCGCTTGACGGCGTGGGCGTCGGCGCGGAGGAGATCACCCATGTGATCTTTACCCATGCCCATCCCGATCATCTTTGGGGGGTTCTGGACGAGTTCGATGATCCGGTTTTCGCAAATGCCAGCTATATGATCGGGCAGGCGGAATGGGACTATTGGACCGACCCCGCCACCGTCGACAGCATCGGCGCGGCGCGCGCCGCCTTTGCCGTGGGGGCCGCGCGGCGGCTGGCCGAGATCGAGGATCGGATGGAATTTATCAAGGCCGGGCAAGAGGTGCTGCCCGGTATCATGGCGCATGACAGCCCCGGTCACACGCCCGGCCATATGGCCTTCGAGATCCGGCAAGGGGGCGACGCGGTGATGGTCGTTGGTGATGCGATCGGCAATGGCCATCTGGCGCTGGCGCGCCCCGATTGGCCCGCCGGGGCCGATCAGGACCCCGACACCGGCATTGCCACCCGCACCCGCCTGCTCGACATGCTGGCCAGCGAGGGCATGGCGATGGTGGGCTTTCATTTGCCCGAGGGCGGTCTGGGCCGTGTTGAGCGCGCGGATGGCGCCTATCGTTTCGTGGCGGAGGTCTGAACCATGCGCGCCTTTCTGATGATCCTGTGTCTTGCGACCCCGGCCCTTGCCAGCGAGGATATCGCCGACAAATACCCCGGCTCGCCGCTTTACGACAAGCCGGTCGAGGTCATTCCCGGCGTCTGGTCGGCCATCGGGGCCACCGCGCCGCCGACGCATGACAATGCAGGCCACAACAACAACCTCAGCTTCATCGTCACCGGCGCGGGTGTGGTGGTGGTCAATTCCGGCGCATCCTATGCCTTGGCCGAGGCGCTGCACGCCGAAATCCGCGCCGTGACGGATCAGCCGGTGCGCCTTGTGCTGACCGAGAACGGGCAGGGGCATGCCATGCTGGGCAATGGCTATTGGGTGGATCAGGGCGTGCCGGTGATCGCCCATGTGGACGCGGCAGAGGAATTTGCCGATCAGGGCGGCGGTGATCTGGCCGCGGCGCAGCGGGTCATGGGTGCGCAGGCCGCGCGCACGCGGGTGGAGCCGCCGACCGAGACGTTTCAAGACGAACATATCGTCGAAATGGGCGATTTCCGCATCGAGGCGCGGCATCTGGGTCCGGCGCACAGCCCGGGCGATATCGTCGTCTGGTTGCCCCGGCAGGGGCTTGTGATCTCGGGCGACATGGCCTTTCACGAACGCATGTTGCCGATTTTCGAGAACACGATCACCGCCGACTGGCTGGAAACCTGGGATACGGCGTTTGAGCCGCTTGGCGCGACCTATGTGATCCCCGGCCACGGCCACCCGACGAACATGGATCAGGTGCGCCGTTACACCAAGGGCTACCTCGAATATCTGCGCGCGCAAATCGCCGAGCATATCGAGGCGGGCGGCGATCTGGCGGGGGCCTATTACGTCGATCAATCGCCCTATCGGCGGCTGGATACGTTCGAGGAACTGGCCACCAAGAATGCCGGTCGCGTGTTCGAGCAGATGGAGTGGGAATAGCGCTCAGGCGAGCGCGGGGCGGGTGGACAGATAGCGCAGGCCAAGATGCGTGGCCATTGCGCCCAACCACATGGCCGTAACCGCGACCCACGCGGTGAGCGCGAAAATCGCACCGCCCGTCATGCCCGCGCCAACCGCGCAACCGCCCGCAAGCATGGAGCCGAACCCCATCAGCGCGGCTCCGATCAGATAGCGCTCGGTCGGGGTGTCAGAGCCGAAGCGCTCCAGTTTCCACTCACCCGTCACGAGAGCCGTGGTCCCCGCGCCGACAAAAACCCCCGGCACCAATCCCACGCCAAAGCCAAGCGGTAGCGCGGCCTCGTTGACAAGCCCCATCAGCGTGTCGGTTGACGGGCCGGTGAAGGTGACCGAGGAGATCGCCACCACCTCGAAAGAGCTTTGGGCGATGGCATAGGTGGCCAGCCAGCCCAGCCCGATGGCCAGCCCGACAAGCGCCGCCGCAATCGCGTGCGAGGGGCGCACCTGACGGGTATGGGCAAGCACGAAAGCAGCCAGCAGCACCAGCGCCGCGATGCCGGTGGCCACCTCGGGAGACAGTCCGAAGAGGCTCAGAAGGTTGCGCCCCGCGCCGCCCGGCACCGTCCAGAGCGCGGCCAGTGCTTCGCGCAGAGGTGACAGAAATCCGCGCAAAGAGGCCTGCGCCACCAGCGTCAGAACCAGCCCCGCCACCAGCGCCCGCAGGTTGCCGCTGGCCGAGAGCACCAGCAGGCGGCTGGCACAGCCGCGCGCAAGGATCATGCCCGCGCCAAACATCAGCCCGCCAAGGATGGCACCCGAAAGGCTTCCGGTTGCGGCAAGCGGGCGGGCAGTGCTGACATCGAGCCAGCCAAGCGCAATGGCACCCTGCACCGAAAGAACGCCAGCCGAAAAGGCGATAAGCCAGACAGCAAGGCGCGACCCCACATGGCGTTCGGCCAGTTCCACCGTTGCCGCGCGCAGGCAAAAGCGTGAATGCTGCGCTGCCGCCCCAAAGACAAGGCCGACAAGCGCGCCCGCCATGGCGAGGATGGCACCGTCGCCGTATCTATCGAGAAGAGCTTCCAGCATCGCGGGGTCCATCCTGTGAGGCACCGCCAGCATACACATTCCTGCATGCGAATGTCTTGACTTGGATCAACCGGGCCGCGCGGGGTTGCGGCCCGGTTGGCGGTTATTCCAGCGCTTCTTGCACGATGTCGTCAAGAAAGGCCTGCACCTTTTGCATCTCGCCGTCGGGCATGTTGCGATAGCCGACCATGACCTCTCCGCCCCGATCCGCCACGAAGATGCCATAGGGGCAATGGGCGATGTTCATCGGGTCGGCCTCCATCACCTCACGCGAGAGCGTGGCGGAACAGAAGAGGAATATATCCGCCGCCTCGAAGATTTTCACGTCACTGCCGACATCGGCCCCGGTGCGGTTGAGCATTTCGCCCACATGGCTGCGCAGGTCGATGACAAGGCCACGCCCGACGATCGCGCTTTCCACGGCAAAAGTGGCATCGTCAAACGTGCCGTCAAAGGGATAGGTGGTGGCCTCACCCGCAAGCGCGGGCAGAGCGATAAGGCTCATGGCGGCTGCAAGAATGGTCTGTCTCATGCGATTTGCTCCTTTGGCAATGGTGCGCGTTTTCATCCGAACATGTCCGCCGTGATCCCGGCATACCAGCCGACGGATTCCTCGTAGGTCGCCTTGCGCGTCGCGGCATCTTCGCCGGTTTGCGACACGAAGCCGTCGACCTTCGCGATCTTTTCCGCTGTTGCCTCATAGGTGGCACCCACCTTGACGCCGTCGCCTTCGGCGATGAGCGACCAGCAGGTGTTTGTGAATTTGGCCGGGAACACCTTTGATCCGGTCAGCGCGCCGCGCACCGCCATGGCGCAGACCTTGGCCTGAGAATTGGCGGCAAAGCCCGATTTGGGCATGTCACCCTGTGCCGCCGCATCGCCCAGAACATGCACATCCGCATCAGCGCGCGAGGACATGTCAGCCGCATTGACCGGCGCCCAATTACCCTCGGTGACGCCCGCCATATGGGCAATGCGCCCGGCCTTTTGCGCCGGGATCACGTTGCAGGCATCGACCTTTTCAACCGCTCCGTCGATGTCGATGGTCATGGCTTCGGGATCGACGCTGACATTGGTCGCGCCGAAATCGGGGCCGACGCGTTCGATCATGCCGCTGTAGTGGCGTTCCCAGCCTTCCTCGAACAGCGCTTGTTTTGAAAAGCCTTCCTTGGGGTCGACCAGCAGGATCTTGGCGGTTGGGTTCATCTGTGTCAGCACATGCGCCACCATCGAGATCCGTTCATAAGGCCCCGGAGGGCAACGGAACGGGTTGGGCGGTGCCACCATGGCAAATCGCCCGCCTTGAGGCATGGCCATGATCTGCGCTTTCAAGAGTTCGCTTTGCGATCCGGCCTTGTAGGCGTGGGGCATCTTGTTCTGCGCGGCGACGGACCAACCGGGCACAGAGCCTTCGACAAAATCAATTCCGGGGCTGAGGATCAGCTTGTCATAAGGCAGCACCGCGCCGCCTGCGAGGCTGACGGTTCGGGCCGCCCGGTCCACGTCAACGGCCCAGTCATGCACCACGTTGATGCCGTATTTGGCTGCGAGCGTGCCGTAGGTGTGGGAAATGTCCTCAAGCTCGGCGAACCCACCGATATAGAGGTTGGAAAAGTAGCAGGTGAAATAGCTGCGCGACGGTTCCACCAGAGTGACCTCGATCGCGCCCTTGCTGTCTTTGGCGATGTAGCGCGCGGCGGTGGCGCCACCCGAACCGCCGCCAATCACCACGACCCGCGGTTTGCCGTGTCCATCCGCCAGAACATGCGGCGCCGTGAGGCTTGCCGCCGTCGCCGCACCCACGGCAAGAAACTTGCGTCGGTTCAATGTCATGTTCCGTCCTCCCTTGAATGGGCCTTGGTTAGTCAAGGCCCTTGAAATAGGCCGCCAATGCCGCGATTTCTTCGTTCGACAGGCGTCCCGCCATCATCTGCATCACCGGGTGCGGGCGCAGTTTGTCCTTGTAGGCGTGCATCGCGACCACGAAATCCTCTTTCGGCCATTGGGTAATCGAGGGGATGCCATCGCTTGATCCATCGGCCTGATGGCAGCTGACGCATTCGCTGCTGAGGTATTCGCCGTAGTCGGGATCGCCCTGAATCGCCAGAATTTCTGGATTGACGGCATGATCCGTGCCGCGCGCGGTTGGCGCAGCTTCGGGGATGTTTGCGGGACTCGCGGAAAAACGGCGCAGATAAGCCAAGAGATCGGCGCGCTGTTGGGCATCCTTGACGCCCCGAAAGCTCATCCTCGTCTTGGACACAAGGGCGCGCGGGTTCTCGATATAGGCATTTAGCGTGTCAAAACCCCAGGTCAGCCCATCGACCCCGGCGCGCTGCATCGAGGCCGAATAGGCAAAGCCCGCATGCGCGGCGGCGCGTCGACCGAAGATGCCGTTGAGGTGGGGTGTCACTGTACCCTAATTAATCAGATTCTGCGGGTTCAGGGCATTTTGGGGCACTTTTGTACCCTTAATTACAATATATCCACAGGCTGCTCGCT
>NZ_JBRJGP010000023.1:0-37182 GCF_053628555.1 Roseovarius sp. MBR-79
AGCAGGTCGCCCTTGCAGGCGATGAAGGACTGGCACAAACTCAAGCCGCAGTTGTTCAGGAAGAAGCCATACTACCTTCCGGGATGTGACAGCTAGGGCTCCTCGCGAAGACCCGTATTGCGTCTTATACATGACGCCTCCTCCCTGTGTCCCATTCGGGTTAGTTGGAGATAATCTAACGGGCGTTAGAAAAGTAATCAAGACAAGAATGAGCCATCGTCCAGCCCATTACTTTTAGTCAGTAAGACTTTGGAAGCCCGAGTGCTTTTTCAGCGATGAAAGATAAAAGCATCTGTGGTGTCACGGGCACGAGGCGAAACAGAAGCGCCTCCCTTACCAGACGCTCCACATGATATTCCTTGGCGTATCCAAACCCGCCAAATGTAATCTGCGCTGCTTCGGTCGCTTCAACTGCGGCATCTGCGGCCAATAGCTTGGCGGCGTTGGCCTCCACTCCGCACGCCTCTCCCGAATCGTAGAGGGCGGCGGCATGCATCACCATGAGATTGGCCGCTTCCACCCGTGCCCAGGCCTGCGCCAGTGGATGCTGAACACCCTGATTCTGGCCGACCGGCCTCCCAAAAACCACACGCTCCCTGGCATATTTCGCTGCCCGCACCAAAGCATTGCGCGCAATACCAATGCATTCGCCGGCCACAAGAATGCGTTCGGGGTTAAGCCCGTGCAGGATCTGCCGGAACCCCTTGCCCTCTTCGCCGATCAGGTCTTCGGCCGGAATTGGCAACCCATCGATGAACACCTCGTTCGAGTCGACCGCTTTGCGCCCCATCTTCTCAATTTCGCGCACATCCACGAAATTGCGGTTGAGATCGGTATAGAAGAGACTCAGCCCTTCAGTCGGATCAGTCAGATCCTCAATCCGTGTCGTCCGGGCCAGAAGCAGCATCTTGTGGGCCACCTGCGCGGTGGAAATCCAGACCTTCTGCCCGTGCACGACATACCTGCCGCCCTGTCGCATCGCCATGGTTTTCAACTTCGTGGTATCTAGGCCCGTCGTCGGTTCTGTCACAGCGAAACAGGCCTTTTCATCACCGGCGATCAGGGGGGGCAGCATACGCGCGCGCTGTTCTTCTGTCCCGAACTTCACCACCGGATTGAGGCCGAATATGTTCATGTGGATAGCCGAGGCTCCGCTCGCGCCAGCCCCCGACTCCGCGATCGCCTGCATCATGATGGTCGCTTCGGTAATCCCCAGACCGGCACCACCGACCGCTTCGGGCATGGCAATGCCAAGCCACCCGCCATCGGCCATCGCCCTGTGCAGCTCATAGGGAAAACCACCGTTGCGATCCCGCTCCAACCAGTAGTCATCATCGAACCGCGCGCAAATCCGCAGGATCTGTTCGCGGATTTCTTTCTGTTCATCTGTCATTCGAAAGGTCACGGTGTGGTTCTCTTCCCGTCCAAATCCACAATACCCGCCTCGCAAAGGGCCGTGATCCTTGCATCTTCAAAACCCATATCGCGCAGTATGTTGCGGGTGTCCGCCCCCGGCGGGCGTCCCAACCATCGAACCTCACCTGGTGTGGCGCTCAAATGCGGAATAGGCCCGACGACCTGCGTCTGCTCTCCGTCGACCGATACGATGTCTCCGCGATGGCGTATCTGCTCATGCGTCGTGATCTCTTCGACGCTTAGAACCCGCGAGGCGACCGCATCATGGCGGGCGAATTCCGCCTCGACCTCGGCAAGCGTGCGCTGTGTGACGTAATCATTGATGGCATCAAAAACCACAACCATATGCCGTGACATCAGGTCTAGGGTCGCGAACCGTGGATCATCGGCCAGAGCGTCTCCGCCGACCGCCCGCAGCAGCCGCTGCGCCGTTTCTGCGCTGCCTGCGGAAACGGTCAGCCACACCCCATCGCACGTGCGGAACATGCCCCCCGGCGCAAAGTCCATCGGTTGGCGCAAGCCATTGCGTCCTGGTGAGAGCTTCGCACCCGTCAAGGCGGGAACAGGATAGTCCATCAACCGAAGCAATGCCTCGAACACCGCAAGATCGACGACCTGACCGCGCGCAATCCCCTTTTCGCGGGCAAACAGCGCGATCATGATACCCAAAGCGCCCATCAGCCCTGTCGTGCTGTCGGCTGCCGGAAATCCGGGGTGCATCGGCGGCCCATCCGCAAAACCAGTCAGATGGGCGAGACCACTCATCGCCTCTGCCGCGCGCCCGAAAGCGGGCACGTCCCGCATCGGGCCGTCCTGTCCGTAACCAGACACACGCAGGATTATCAGATTCGGGTTCCACTCGTGCAGGGTCTCCGGCCCGACACTCGCACGTTCAAGCACACCGGGCCGGAAATTTTCGACAAGTACATCCGCACCTTCAACCAGCCTGCGCAAGATGTCCCGGCCTTCGTCCGATTTCCAGTTCAGGCTCAGGGTTTTCTTGTTGCGGCCCAGCGTCTTCCACCAAACGCCCACCCCATCCTCTGCCTTGGGTCCGAGGTCGCGCATCATATCGGTCCGGTTGACTGCCTCGATCTTTGTTACATCTGCCCCGAAATCGGAGAGCAGAGCTGATGAAAGAGGCCCGGCTATGACGTGACCAAGCTCGATGATTTTCAATTGATGAAGTGGGGTTGTCATTCGATCAGCGACCTCCAGTTCTAACAATTGTTAGTTTTTG
The DNA here is from genome assembly GCF_053628555.1 of Roseovarius sp. MBR-79. NCBI lineage: Bacteria > Pseudomonadati > Pseudomonadota > Alphaproteobacteria > Rhodobacterales > Roseobacteraceae > Roseovarius > Roseovarius sp. MBR-79. The sequence goes on from NZ_JBRJGP010000023.1 coordinate 2,657, forward strand.
GTCTCTTCGAACGCAAGACCGTTCTTTCATCCCTGTGCCGGAGTAATACTACAGATGGAGTGGTTGCCGCCCTCCCGAGACGGCATCGCAATGTGCCAAGCTCGTGGTGTTTAAAGCCACGCAAAGAGGAGGACAGCGAGATGGAGGATATGATGATTGGTGTCGATCTGACAAAGAATGTTTTCCAGATTCATGGTGCCGTCCGGACGGAAGAGATCAATTTCGGAAGAAGCTGACGCGACCGCAGTTATCTCCATTCATGTCTCAGCAAAAGACCGGCTTGCTCTATTTTTGAAGCTTGCGGCAGCGCGCACTACTGGGGCACGGGAAAAGGAAGCTCGTGGCCAAAAGGTAAAATTGATTGCATCTGATTATAAGTCAAGCCAGACGAGTGCCGCTCACCGGCTGAACAAACCGTGAGTAGTTACCGTGTCTTTCTGCAATCCTAACCCGGATAATTCATGAAGCTGCATTAATGTGTTCCCGGGGCCGGTTTCACGGATCTCGGGTCTGTCGCGCGCATCCGATGTTTGCGTCCGGTTTGCTGGCCGGTCGTTGACGTGGTTGTTGGGTAATATGGATTGATGTTTCGGGGTTGTCGGGCCGCTCGCGTCAGGCTGCTTTCGGTGGGGCGAGCGCGTCGAAGAGAAGATGGAGGAGACCCTGTCGCGGACATGATGTCGGCAGTGTGATGCTGATCCGGGTCTTCTTCTCGACGATGGTTGCAGCCAGCTTGACGAGATGCAGCCGCAGGGTGTCGAATTGGGCGCGGCGCCATGGGGATCTCCTTGGACAGGCGGCGCGCAATTTCCACCAGAGCCAGTAGGCGCAACTGTGCAGCATCAGACGCATCTGGTTGGCGTTCGCCTTCGAGCATGATGTTCGGTCTGATGGGAGATGGGTCTTCCATGCCTTGATGTGGTTTTCCGCCTGACCGCGTGCGGAATAGAACTTCTCGTAGAGATGCTTGCCGCGACCGCCCTCGAGATTGGTGACGATGTAGCGGGTATCGCGCCCCATTGGGCCAACCTCGACGCGGGCTATCACGCGGCGCGGTTTCGACCACGACCGGGCCGCGTAGGAAAAGGTCTTGAACCGGCGCAGTTTCTGACCAGGGGTGCGTGTGTAGCGCGCTGCCGTCGATGCCTCCATAGCCGAGATGTTTTGCGCCAGACGGCCGTTCTTTGACAGACCGAAGACATAGCTCAGCCCGAGCCTGTCACACAGGTCCAGAACCTCCGGGGTGCAGTAATGGCCGTCCGCCCGCAGCAGGATTTCCGTCTCGGGCCAATGCCTGGCAATCTGCCGGATCAACCGGCGGATATGGGCCGCGCTCTCGGCTCCCTTGGGCCGGCGGGCCGGGCGCAACAGTATCCCCACGAGCCGGCCTTCACCGTCGAACACGACGATCGGCTGGAAGCCGAACTCGTCGTAGAACGCATTGAACAGGCGCAGGTGCTGGTGGCCATTCACCGCATCAAAGGTATCATCTATATCGAGCACGATCCGGCCTGGAGCGCGCGCAAAGGACTGACAGTAGAACCGGACCATCTCGCGACCCATGTGGATCAGCGCGCGAGTATCGGGCAGGTTTTCCATGCGTGGAATCGTCGGCTGCGAACATAATGCCGCCCCGGTTTCCGGGCCGCGCTCCAGTGCAATCCTGAAGCTGGGATCGTGCCGCAAGGCGTTCGCGTCATTGCCGTCTTTATACCCAGCTGCGATCATCATGATCCGGAAACGGATGATGTCGCACAGGCTATGCTGAACTTTTGCCGGATCGCGCGGATCGCACAGGCAATCTGCAAGCCGCTGCGCCAGACCCGCCTCGCGCTCGATCTCGCGCAGCAGCGTCAGCCCTGCGTCGGAGCTCATGTCTGCGCCGTCAAATCCAAGCAGGATCGGCTTGCCATTGAGGGGTGACAGGCGGGGCGTGGAGCACGTAGATTGGACCATGGCGGGGGTCGTCCTCTCAAAAGCTGCATGTTTGGCGGTAGCACCCAAAACATACAGCATTTCAGATGGTTACGATACCTCCGCCGCCTTCTCGTGAATTATCCGGGCTAAAATAGTTCTTCTTCTCAATTCCTCGCCTTGTATCCTGCCCGTGTCGGGATAGTATGCCGACGCATACTGGCGGAGGAAATCATGATCATTCGCGCCATTGACGGGCTTAACGAAACCATCGGCAGAATCGTCTCTGTGGTGGCGATCGTGTTCGCGGCATTCATCATCTATGACGTATTCATGCGTTACGTGCTCAACGATCCGACTCGCTGGGCGTTTGATGTCACAAAGCAGATGTTCGGCTTCTACTTTGTGCTGCTCGGCGGCTATGCGCTGCGGCATCAGGCGCATGTGCGGGTGGATCTGCTGACCGCCAATCTGTCCGAGACCCCGGCCCGTATTGTCGATGCTCTGGGCTATCTGATCTTCTTCTTTCCCTTCGCCTGGGTGTTCACGACCCGCTCCTATGAATTTGCGATGCGGTCCTATGCGCAGGGTGAAACCACCTATGGCTCGGTGCAATTGCCCGTCTATCCGCTCAAGATGGCGATGGCTGCGGCGGCGGCCCTGCTCTTGTTGCAGGGGATCGCAGAGGTTCTGAAACTCGTATTAAATCGTCAGGAGGTGCGCAGTGACGCCTGAAGTCATCGCCCTGTGCATGTTCGGCCTGCTGCTGCTTGGCCTCTTCATGGGCCATCCGCTGGCCTTTGTGCTGGGCGGCACCGCCGTTCTGGGTGCGCTGATCGCGGGCAAGCCGATGGTGCTGGGCATCGTCATCAATCGCATCTTCGGCGATGTGCTGGATAATTTCACGCTGATTGCCATTCCACTGTTCGTGCTGATGGCCCGGTTTCTCTCGGACAGCGGCGTCACCGACCGAATGTTCGAATCCCTCCGGCTGATGATGTCCAATGTGCGCGGCGGTCTGGCACTGGCGGTCGTGTTCATCTCGATCCTCTTGGCGGCGACCACCGGCATCATCGGCGCCTCGATCACCGTGATGGGCGTCATGGCCCTGCGCCCGATGCTGCAATATGGCTATAGCCCGACGCTCACCACCGGCGTCATCGCGGCCTCGGGCTGCCTCGGCATTCTCATTCCGCCCTCGATCATGCTCATCCTGATGGCCAGCTACTCACCGCTCTCGGTGGGCGAACTGTTTGCCGGTGCAATGATCCCCGGCATATTGCTCGGACTGCTCTACGCCGTCTGGGTTGTGATCGTGGCCTTCGTGCGCCCCGATATGGCCCCCGCCGTTGAGCCGGACGAAAAGGTCAGCCGCAGCGCCCTGCTCAAGATGCTGGCGATTGAGGCCGTACCGCCCCTGGTGCTGATCCTCGGCATCCTCGGCTCGCTCCTGGCGGGCATTGCCACGGCAACAGAGGCCTCTGCCATCGGGGCCGCGCTGGCGCTGCTGATCGTGATCTTTCGCGGCAAGTTCAGATTGACCAGCTTCTACGGCGCAATGCTGGAGACCGGGCGCACCTCAGCGATGATCCTCTTCATCGTGATCGGGGCGACCGCCTTTACCGGCGTGTTCAACATCACCGGCGGGTTGCGTGCCACTCAGGAAATCATCCGGGGCATGGATATGGAGCCGTGGATGCTCATTACGATGATGCTGTTCATCGTGTTCATTTTGGGCGCTTTCCTCGATTGGACGGGGATTGTCTTGCTTTCCTTCCCGATCTTTCTGCCCATCGTGCAAGAGATGGATGTCAGCCTCTTGTGGTTTGTTGTTCTCATGTCGGTGGTGTTGCAGACCTCGTTTCTGACGCCGCCTTTTGGCTATGCCTTGTTCTATCTGCGCGCCATCGCGCCCAAGTCGGTCAAAACCTCACAGATCATCATCGGGGTGTTACCCTTCATTGGTCTCATCCTGATCATGTGCCTCGGCGTAGCCATCTTTCCGCAACTGGTCACTTGGCTGCCAGAGACGCTCTACACCAAGTAAAACAAGGAGACTACCCATGCTGAAGAAGACTTCTCTCGTGACCGGCCTCGCCCTGGCAGCAGGGATTGCGACGCAATCTGCCGCGCAGGAAAGCTGGACCATGACAACCACATGGCCCAGCTCTCTGGAGCTGATCGAGATCGACAAGCATTTCGTCGACCTCGCCAACAAGCTGACCGGCGATGCCCTGACCATCGAATTTTTCGAGGGCGGTGCGCTCGTGCCCGCAGGCGAAGTGTTTGGTGCGGTGGAATCCGGCACCATTCAGGCAGGCGGGGATTGGCCGGGCTATTGGGCAGGCCGCGATTCGGCGTTCTCCCCCTTGGCAACCACTGCCAGCCTCTTCAACGCCATCGACTACGTCAACTGGATCGAACAATGGGGCGGTGCCGATCTCTATAACGAGATCTACGGCAAATTCGGCATGGTCTACCTGCCCTACGGCGTGACCAACAACGAATCCGGTTTCCGTACCAATGAGGCCATCGTGACCCTTGAAGATCTGCAAGGCAAACGCCTGCGCCTGTCCGGTCTGGAACAGGGTCGCCTGCTCGAAAAACTCGGCGGCAATCAGGTCTCCATGGCCGGTGGCGAAATCTATCAGTCGCTGGAACGCGGCGTGATCGACGGCGCAGAATTCTCGACCCCCAATGTCGATTTTTCCGGCGGCTTCCATCAGGTGACCAAGTTCTGGGCCACTCCGGGCTGGCATCAGTCGGCTTCGGTCTTTGGCGTGATGATCAACAAGGCCTCGTGGGATGCGCTCTCGCCTGAAACGCAGGAGGATCTGAAAATCGCGGCTCAGGCCAATCTGATCTGGTCGCTTTCCTTTACCGAAAAGCGCGCCACCGAGGCCTATCAGCAGTTCAAGGACGCTGGCATCGAGATCACCCGCTACGACGACGAGACTTTGGCGCGTGTGCAGGAACTCGCCAATGAGGTGATCATCGAGACCGCCTGCGAAAACCCCGCCTCGGCCAAGGTCTATCTCAGCCAGCTCGAATATCTGGCCGATTACGCCAAATGGCGCGATGCGTCCGCCCCCTTCAATCTGGGTCGGTCGCCTAATGGGCCGGACATCGAAGCCATCCGCGCCTGCGCCAACTGATACACCGAGATCAACCGGAAGGCCCGCCATCCCTGGTGGGCCTTTTGCGTATACTGCGAACGGACCGCTTTGCGGCGACATTCTCTTTTCCGGGCGCAGCTGACCTTCGAACAAGCACGAAATGTTGATGGTCTAAGGAAAAGATCGCCCGCCTTCGCCACGATTTAGAAGCTGGCGTTAAGCTACAAGCGCATTTTGTTCAAGGGGCGGTTCTACCCACTTGAAGCGTGAATCACTTCAGCCAGAGGCTGTCCCGGTTTTCGAGTCGGCGCTTTCGTCTTTTGGTGGACGGATACGGAAAAGGAGTGCGTACAGCACCGGCACGGCGACAAGGGTCAGTACCGAGGCAAAGGCGAGGCCACCCATGATCGTGACCGCCATCGACGCAAAGAAGGCGTCCGGCAGGAGCGGGATCATGCCGAAGATCGTTGTGCCGGCGGCCAGCACGACAGGGCGCAGACGGCTGACAGAGCCGTCGATTACCGCCTTGTAATCCGGCACACCGTCCGCGCGCTGCACGTCGATCTCTTCGACCAGAACGATCGCGTTCTTCATCAGCATCCCCGAAAGCGACAAAAAGCCGAGCAGGGCCGTGAAAGTGAAAGGCAGGCCTGTGAAGAGCAGCCCGAGCACCATGCCTGTCACTGACATCGGCACGACAAGCCACAGGATGAGCGGCTGGCGAACCTTGTTGAACATCAGGATCGAGATCGTCAGCATGACAAGAAAGCTGAGGGGAAGCTGCTTGCCAAGGCTGGTCTGGGCGTCGGTGGAGCTTTCATACTGCCCGCCCCATTCCATGCTGTAGCCCTCGGGAGGCGGGAGGGCCTCGATCTCGGTGCGCACGCTTTTGAAGGCCTCATCCGCCGTGAGATCCCCCCGTGCGCCGCCAAGGGCGGTGATGGTGCGTTCACGGTTGCGCCGGTGAATGAGCGCCTCCACGAGGCGCGGCTCGAACCGTTCCACAAGGTTGGCCATGGGAACGTAGGCGCCAGCTCCATCGGACCAGGCCGACAGGTCACGAACGCGGTCGATTCCGTCGCGTTCGTTCGCAGGCAGCCGCAGGTGGATCGGGATGACCTCGTCGCCTTCGCGCAATTCACCGACTCGCAAGCCCGAGGTTCCGTAGCGGACGGTATCGGAGATCGCGCTGCGCGAGGTCCCGGCCAGCCGCATCCGCGACTCGTCAACGATCGGCTCGATCAGGATCTCGCGCTGCCGCCAATTGGTGCGTGAATTGGTGATTGTGCCTGCGGCCGCGTATATCCGGGTTGCATCATCGGCGAGTTGGCGCAGAATGACCGGATCGGCACCGGAGAAGCGGACCGCCACATCGGCACCGGAGGGCGGGCCGAAAACGAGTTCTTCGACCCGGACAAGCGCGTTGGGAAATGCGGCGGGCAGATCGCGGTTCAACCGATTGGCCATGGCCGGGATCGCCTCGGCGTCGGCCACCCGGACGATCAGCTGGCCATAGCTGGCATCCGCCTGCTCCGGGCTGTAGGTCAGCATGAAGCGGCTTGCGCCACGTCCCACCAGGGTCGTCACATCCGTCACGCCCTCCTCGGCCAGGAACATCTGTTCAAGTCGCCGCATTTCACGGTCGGTGACGTTGATGTCAGTGCCTTGCGGCATCTGGAATTCGACATAGAAGAGCGGGGTATTTGACGCCGGGAAAAAGGCCTGCTTGACCTGCCCGAAGGCCATCACCGACACAACTGTGATTCCCACGATTATAAGCACAACCAGCACACGGGCGCGCAGCACGAGCCAGAGCATCCCGCGATAGATCCCGTAGAACGCGCCCTTGTAGGGATCGTCCGAGGTGTTTTTTGGGGCCTTGAGCAGCAGCTTGCCGAGATAGGGCGTGACCGTGACGGCCAGAATCCAGCTCATCAGCAGCGAGATGGTGATCACCGCGAAAAGCGAGAACAGGAACTCCCCCGTGGCATCCGGCGACAGGCCGATCCCGGAAAATGCCATGATCCCGATCACGGTGGCCCCAAGCAGCGGAATGGACGTGGAACTTTCGGTCTCGGCGGCGGCTTTTTCCGCACTCTTTCCGCGCGCCATGCCGATTACCATCCCTTCGGTGATCACGATGGCGTTGTCCACCAGCATCCCCATCGCAATGATCAGGGCGCCAAGGCTGATCCGCTCCATTGCGATCCCGAACACCGACATGAAGAACAGTGTCACGAAAACCGTAAGCCCGAGGGTCGCGCCCACCACGAGACCCGCGCGCCAGCCCATTGTCAGTATAAGCGCCCCGACAACGATGGCAACCGACATCGCAAGGCTCAGAAGAAAGCTGGAGACGGCCTGATCAACGACGACGTGCTGTTCGTAGATCGGCGTGATCTCGACACCTTCGGGCAACTCAGCCTTCAACTTCTCAAGCCGAGCGGCAGCCGCCGCGCCAACCTCGACCACGTTTCGGTTTGTCAGCGCCGACACCCCGAGGGTGAAGGCCGCGGTGCCGTTCTGCCGGATGATCTGACTGGGCTGTTCCGCCTCGTCGCGGGCGACGCGGGCAATATCATGGATCGCGACCTGCCCGACCTCTCCGGCCGCGCCAAGCCGCAACTCCTCGATCCCTTCGGGGGTCACATAACCTGGCGGCACGGACAGTCCTATCCGGGCCGGCCCCTCGGTGATCTCGCCATTATCGAAGACGAGGTTCTCGTCGTTCAGCACGCTCAGAACCTGGTTGGGCGGAAGGCCCAGCTCTGTCAGGCGCGCGGATGGAATCGAGATCGTGATCACCTCTTCGGTGAGGCCCTGAACCTCGACCTTGGCGACACCGTCCACGGTCACTAGGCCCAGCCGCAATTTCGTGGCCAGATCCCGCTCTTCGCGCGGGCTCAGACCTTCGGTTTTCACCGCGTAGAACATGCCGTAAACGTCGCCGAAATCGTCGTTGACGATGGGCGCGCGCGCGCCTTCGGGAAGCTCCCCCTCCACGTCGCGGATGCGCAGGCGCATCTCGTCCCAGACTTGCGGAATCTCATCCGGGCCATATGTGCCCTCGATCTCCACGGTGATTTGCGCCATGCCCGGCATCGACTTGGATTCGACCCGGTCAAGCTGCTTCATCTGCTGCAGCGCGTTTTCGATGACGTCAGAGACCTCTTCCTCGACCTCGACTGCTGTCGCGCCGGGATACGGCACAAAGACGAGTGCGGTCTTGAGCGTGAAACTCGGGTCTTCAAGGCGGCCCACCGTGTTCAGTCCCCAATACCCGCCAAGAAGGCAAAAGAGAATGAGGAGCCAGACCGCGACGGGCCGCTGGATGCTTGCGCCTGAAATGCTGAATGCCATGGATCTGTTCGTGTCCTGTCAAGGGGGCGGGATCAGAGCCCCGAAACCGTCACGGTCTGATTGTCCCGAAGTCGCCACCACCCGCCGGAAACGATCAATTCATCGCCCTCCAGACCTTCGAGAACCACGATCTCGTTATCGACGGGCAGCCCCAAGCGGATCGTCTGGCGTGTGACCTGTCCCGACTGTTCGTCGTAGATCCAGACTGAAGGCTCGGTTCGGCTTGAGGTATCGATCGCCGAAACCGGGACCATGACGGACTGCGCACTGGCTTCGGCGGCTGCGTTTGAAAGACGCACCCTGGCCGTCATCCCGGGCAGAAGACGCGAATCGACATCGCCCGTGATTGCGAATTCCACATCATAGGTCTGCGCCGTGCTGTTCGCATCGGTTGCAAAGGACCGAAGCACGAGCGGTGCCGTGTAGCCAGGCACCGCCGGAAAACTCGCCACGAGATCGAAAGCGTCGGGCGCGCTTCGTGCGACGGCCGCCAGTTCTTCCGGCAGAGAAATCAGGATCCTTAACTCGCTGACGTCCTGAAGACGTGCCACCGATGCCGCCGAGGTGACGTTGACATAATCTTCTATGAATGTGCGTGCCACGATCGCGTCGAAAGGCGCGACGATCTGCGTCTGGGAGAGGCGTCGCTCGGCCTCGCGCAGCGCAACTTCCGCCTGCGCGTATTCGGCGCGGGCGGTTTCAAGCCGGGATTCCGCAGCAACGCCCCGTTCGGCAAGACTCGCTGCGCGGTTGATCTCGGACTCAGCAAGGACGAAGGCCGCCCGCGCCCGATCCACGGCGAGTTCGAAATCGACCGGATCGAGCGCCGCGATCAGATCGCCCTTGCTGATCTTGTCACCCGGTTCCACCTCAAGGCGCAGGACCTGTCCGGACACCTGAAACGCGATGTCCACGGTGCGGGCCGGCACGACCCGTCCGGCAACGGTGCGACCGCGCGTAACGGTCCGGCGCGTTGCTCGGGTCACCTCGACCACGACCTCCTTGTCGGACGCGCCCGCCTGGCTTGTTTCGGCACCAGGTTCAGTCGACTCCTGGCCTGTCTGGGCCAGCACTTCGCCCAAGGACACAGGAAGAAAGGACACCATCAGGAGTGCCGCCCCCGCCACAGCAATAACCGCAGCGATCCCCTTCCAGCTTTTGTCTTTTTTACTTGAGATCATCGATCAGGGCCCTCAATCGTTCGATGACGCGTTCTCTGGTGTCCGCACCGCCATCCGGTAGCTTCAACAGCTTCTGGAAACGCAGCCCCTGGATTGCCCAAAAGGCCACCATGGCACCCGGCGCGTCTTGTGTATCGGACAGGATACGCCCGAGGTCGTCGGTCAATTCCGCCCGCAGCGGATCGAGCAGTTGCGGATCTGATGCAGCGGTCGCGAGGATCGCCATCGACAGGTCACCATCCACCTCTTCCGACTGTAGAACCGTTTCGAGATGGCCCCGGAGCGTGCGTGCGGGGTGCCGCTCGGGCACGCTCTCGAGCAATTCGCGGTGCCCGGCCAGCATCTGCGCCAACAAGCCAGACAGCAGCGCTTTCTTGGTCGGGTAATTGTAAAGCAAGCCGCCCTTGCTCAGGCCGGCCTCCTTCGCGACCGCCTCGATCGTGATCCTGCCCGCGCCCTCACGGGTGGCAATCGCACGCGCCGCTGAAAGTATCCTCCGCGAGGCGTTTCTGCATTCTGAAGGGGGCATGGGCTTGCTCAAACTATACCGTCCGGTCGGTTTATGTTGCGTGGGAGTTAGTCTGTGGGTCGGTCCGGGTCAAGAATTCAATCTCATCTGATCCGGCACGGCGCTCGATAGCGCCCGCAGAAGTACGAGAAGGCAATCCATTGACCACGCCACTTCAAGAGGCATCGCGTCCGCCATATGCCCCCAAAAACGCATCAACCGCCCGTCTTGAGTGCTCAGACACATCGATAGGCTGATCGACGGCCAGCAATTGCGGCATGATAACGCCAGATACAGAGAGATGAATAAATTGAGCAGAGGCGTTTTGGACGTTTTTCACGTCCAGTGATTTCGTCTCATGCAAATTTCTGAGTATTTGCGCGACGATCCTGATGGCACGCCTCGGGCCTGCGTTCATGTATATTTCACCTGCCTCCGGCAGAACCGAAACCGCGCCGATGCAAACGCGCAGGAGGCGCATATAGTCATCATCCATGACCAACCCGATCATCCGCCGAGAGAGTTCTTCCAGCATGCTCCGCGCATCATTCTGGCTTGTAAGCGGACGGCAGATTTCCTCTGAAAGGCTGTCGCACTCGGATTGCAAGACGCTCAAAAAGAGTTTGTCCTTGCTTGGAAAATGCGCATAGAGGGTTGCCTTCGACACCTTGGCTTCTTCGGCAATCGCATCGACGCTGGCACCTTCAAAACCGCACTTCAGGAATACCTCTCTGGCTCCTTTCAGCACATCGGCCACTTTACTTTCCCGCATGGCGATCACCTGATTCCAAAACGTGATATCGAATGCACGGCGCAACCTGTCTGACCGCGCTCACAGGCAGAAGCCGGGTGGCGCAGCCTAACTCACAAACGCGAGTTTGGTGAAGCGGCCCCGCCCAAGTCATCACCTTCAAATACCCCCTCGGTCTTCCATCGTTCCGCGATCTCGCCCATTGCGTCGAGAACGCCGCGCAGGTCGTTGCCGCGCGGCGTCAGGCCATAGGTGACCGCAGGCGGGATCGTCTCGGCCTGTTCGCGCCAGACGACCCCGGCGCGCTGAAGCATCCGCAGCCGCTCGGTCAGCATTCGGGTCGATATTCCCGGCACGGCGCGTTTCAGAACCCCGAATCTTTGTGGCCCCTGATCGCTCAGCACCCAGATGATGTGGGTTGTCCACGGTCCCATGAGCAGACGCAGGATCGAATCCATCGGGCATTGTGGCGGCGTTCTGGGCATGGGATCGGCTCGATTTTATAGTTACTTTTTCGTCCCTACTTTAAATAACGACACAACTCAACTACTCCTTATCCATACAACGAAAGGCAAGGTCTCGAATGGCCTGACCGGTGAGGATGATGCAACATGACCCGTATGCCCACGATGTTCATTCCCCATGGCGGCGGCCCGTGTTTCTTCATGGACTGGAATCCGCCCGATGAATGGGACCGGCACCGGAAATTCCTGGAGGATCTGCCTGCCACATTGCCCGAACGTCCCCGCGCGCTTCTGGTGATTTCGGGCCACTGGGAGGAACCCGCCTTCACCGTGCAAACCAATCCCGCGCCACCGCTTCTGTTCGATTACCGCGGCTTTCCACCGCACACTTATGAATTAACGTGGCCCGCCCCCGGCGATCTGGCGCTGGCAGACAGGGTGCATGAGCTGACCCGCGCCGCCGGGTTTGCCGCTGCGAAGGATGCCACGCGCGGGTTTGACCACGGCGTTTTCGTGCCGCTCAAGGTCGCCTTTCCCGATGCCGACATTCCCTGTGTCCAGCTTTCGGTTGCCAGCGATCTCGACCCCGCGCGCCACATTGCGCTTGGCCGTGCCCTGGCCCCCCTGCGCGACGAGGGCGTGCTGATCCTCGGCAGCGGCAACACCTATCACAACATGTCCGTGCTGATGCAGAGCCTGCGTGGCGGGGCGCGAGACGACATCGTTGGCGGCGCGTTCGATGCCTGGCTGACCGAGGCCGTGACCTGCCCCGATCCCGAGGAACGCAACCGCAGGCTTGCGCGCTGGTCCGATGCCCCGGGCGGCCGCGAGGCCCATCCGCGCGAAGAGCACCTGATCCCGCTGCACGTTGTGGCGGGCGCAGCAGGCGCGGACATTGGGCGCAAGACGCTAGAAGACCCCGTTATGGGCGCTGTCGAAAGCGCCTTTCGGTTCGGTTGAGTTGAAAAGACACGAAAGGAGCACCACGAAAAATGCCCGACATCACCGGACCCAAGCCGGTCAGCCCTGCCAAGATCGCCGGCAGGGAAATTCCCCATGTCCCGACCATGCGCGCCGCCCTGGTAAAGGCGATGAAGGAACACGACCTGCCGGAGGCGATACCGTGCTGAAGATACCGCCGCGCGAGGGGCCTAGGCCTGCGACCACGCCTTGTGCCCCGCATACCCAGATTTCCCAGAACCCGGATGCCGCAACGGTTCGGGCGTTCAGGGAACGGGCCTTTGATTTTCCCTTTGTCATCCGCCAGCCCTCGATGATCTCGGTGCCGGGCGCAGAGGCGCTCTGCCTCGAACACGGGCGCGGATGCGGTTGCCGTGAGGCGTTCATGGTCGGCAGGGAATTCGCCCATGTCCATCCACCGCAGGACGGCAGCCTGCACATGATGCTGCCCGAGGACGCAGTGCCGAAAATCATTGATCTGGGCTGGGCAGAACCGCATCCGATGGCCGCGGCGGGCATGATCCCGCCAACCGCTGTCATGGTCTATGCGCCCAGAAACGCAGCAGAAATCGAAACCGTTCTCGGCCTTCTGGGCCTGTCCTATGACTTTGCCAGTGGTCGGCTCGGACGGGTGGACAACGTCGTTCTGTGACGGGATGCGCCGTTCAATCCGGTTGTGAAGCCCTATGCGGATGATCTAGGGTTCAAGCGCGTCGCAAGAACAATAAGGACGCCCGAATCATCACAGCAAGCGAGTATACAGTGGCAAAACCCAGCCCCGTTATCATAGCCGCGATCGTCATCGCTGTCGCCGTATCCGGCTTTTTGCTCTGGCAAAGCACCCGCTCCGATACGGACGCGGAAGGATTCGCGCGCGGCAACGGGCGGATCGAAGCGGTCGAAATCGACGTTGCGGCCAAGCTGCCCGGGCGGATTGACACCGTGCTTGTGAACGAAGGGGAACTCGTCGCGGCGGGCGCGCTGCTGGCCGAGCTCGACACGCGGCAATTGCAGGCCAATCGCAACCAGATGGTGGCAGAACTGCGCCGCGCCGAAATCGCCGTGGAAAACGCTACGCTGCTTGTCGAACAGCGCGCGGCCGAAGTGCGCGCGGCCGAGGCCGTTCTGGAACAGCGCCGCGCGGAGGAGGATGTCGCGCGGCGCCAGTATGAGCGCTCCGAGTCTCTGACGCAGAACAGCATCACATCCGAACGGCAGTTCGAGATCGATCGGGCCAATGCCTTTGGCGCCGCGGCGGCGGTTGCCTCGGCAGAGGCGTCGCTTGCGGCGGCGCGGGCCGGGGTCTCTTCGGCGAAAGCCTCGGTCATTGGGGCCGAAGCTTCGGTGACCGCGGCCCGGGCGACGATCGAGGCAATCGACGTGCAGATTGAGGACAGCACATTGAAAGCGCCGCGTGCCGGACGGGTGCAATATATCGTCGCGCGTGCGGGCGAAGTCGTGGGTGCCGGCGGGCGCGTTGTCAACATGGTGGACCTCAACGACGTTTACATGACGTTTTTCCTTCCGACGGCGGATGCGGGGCGTATCGGGCTGGGAACCGAGGTGCGTTTGCTGCTGGATGCGGCACCCGGCATCGTCATCCCCGCGCACGTTTCCTTCGTGTCGGACGTGGCGCAGTTCACGCCCAAGACGGTCGAGACGGAAATCGAGCGCGAGAAGCTGATGTTCAGGGTGCGGGCCAGGATCGCGCCGGAGCTGCTGGGAAAGCACCTCGATCAGGTCAAGACCGGGCTTCCCGGCGTCGCCTGGGTGCGGCTTGACCCGACCGCGCCCTGGCCGGCTGAGGCGCAGGGGCAGGTGCTGGAATGACCGATCCGGGGCCTGTGGTGCGTGCCGAGGGGCTCTCGCTCCGCTATGGCAAGACCCGGGCCGTGGACAATGTGTCGATCGACCTGCCGTCAGGGCGTTCCGTCGGCGTCATCGGGCCAGATGGCGTGGGAAAATCGAGCCTTCTGGCGCTGATCGTCGGGGCGCGGCGGATGCAAGGAGGGCGGCTGGAGGTGCTGGGCGGCGACATGGCGCGCGCCGGGCATCGCGCGCGGATCGCCCCGCGCATTGCCTATATGCCGCAGGGGCTGGGGCGGAACCTTTACCCGACACTTTCGGTTCGCGAAAATGTCGATTTTTTCGGACGTCTTTTTGGCGAGGGCGCGCAGGAACGCGCGCAGCGGATCGACGAATTGCTCAGGGCGACCGGGCTTGCCCCTTTTGCCGACCGCGCGGCGGCCAAGCTCTCGGGCGGGATGAAGCAGAAACTGGGCCTGTGCTGCGCACTGATCCACGATCCTGACCTTCTGGTTCTTGATGAGCCGACCACCGGCGTCGATCCGCTGTCGCGGCGCGAATTCTGGGCCCTGATCGACCGAATCCGCGCTGATCGCCCACATATGAGCCTGCTGGTGTCGAGCGCTTACATGGAAGAGGCCGCGCGCTTCGATCACCTGGTGGCGATGGACGCGGGCAAGGTTCTGGCGACCGGCAGCCCGGCCGAAATCCTGGAACGCACCGGTGCCGCTGATCTGGATGCGGCCTTCATCGCACTTCTGCCCGAGGAAAACCGCAGCCGCCACAAAGACCTGAGCATCCCGCCGCGCGATCCGGCGTCCGACGGGGAAAACGTCATCGAGGCCGAGAACCTTACCGTGCGTTTTGGCGATTTCACAGCTGTGGACCAGGTGAGCTTTCGCATCAAGCGGGGCGAGATCTTCGGCTTTCTGGGCTCCAACGGATGCGGCAAGACCACCACCATGAAGGCGCTGACCGGGCTGCTGGAGCCGAGTGACGGCACTACGAAGATTTACGGTCGCAAGGTCGATGCCCATGACATGGCCACCCGCAAGCGCATCGGTTACATGACGCAATCCTTCTCGCTTTATTCCGAGCTGACGGTGCGGCAGAACCTTGATCTGCACGGGCAGCTTTTCGACATGACGTCCGCAGAGATCGTGCCGCGGATCGCGGAACTCGCTGATCGGTTCGATCTTGAAGACGTGCTCGACAGCCTGCCGATGCGCCTGCCGCTGGGTATTCGTCAGCGCCTGTCGCTGGCGGTCGCGCTGATCCATCGCCCCGAAATCCTGATCCTGGACGAGCCGACATCGGGGGTGGACCCTGTGGCGCGCGATATCTTCTGGCAATCGCTGATAGATCTGTCCCGAAACGATGGCGTGACGATCTTCATCTCCACCCATTACATGGCCGAGGCCACGCGCTGCGACAGGATTTCGCTGATGCACCAGGGCCGCGTGCTTGTCAGTGACACGCCCGAAGCAATCCGCGAGGAGGTCGGCGCAGAGACGCTGGACGATGCCTTTGTCCACCATCTGCAACGCGCGCAGGATCAGGACACCCCGCCCGCGCCCGAGACGAAAGAAGAGCTTTCCGCCGGGCCTGCCACCTCCGCCCGGCGACGGCGCGGGGGGTTCAGCCTGGCGCGGCTGCTAAGCTTTTCATGGCGCGAGTCGCTGGAGTTGCGCCGCGATCCGATCCGCCTGACGCTTGCCAGCCTCGGCAGCGTGATCCTGATGATCGTGCTGGGCTATGGCGTGTCCATGGATGTCGAAAACCTCAAATTCGCAGCACTCGATTTCGATCAGAGCATCCTCAGCCAATCCTATGTCAACGACTTGGCCGGGTCGCGTTACTTTGACGAGGAACCGCCGCTGGTCGATCATGCCGATCTGGACTACCGGATGCGGGCGGGTGAAATCAGTCTGGCGCTGGAAATTCCGCCGGGGTTCGCCGCGGATCTTGAACGCGGCCGCCCCGTCGCCATTGGCGCGTGGTTCGACGGGGCCATGCCGATGCGCGCCGATACGGTGCGCGGGTATATCCAGGGAATGCACGCCCACTGGCTGACCGAGCAGATGCGTCAGGTCTTTGGCGATCAAGCGGTGGCGGGTAACTTCACGCTTGAGGTGCGCTACCGCTACAACCCCGATGTCGAGAGCCTGGCGGCCATGGTGCCCGCGATGATCCCGCTGTTGCTGATGCTGATCCCAGCCACGCTGGCCGTCCTGTCCGTGGCCCGCGAAAAGGAAACGGGTTCGATCGTCAATCTTTATGTCACCCCGGCGCGACGGCTGGAATTCCTGCTGGGCAAACAGGTGCCCTATGTCGTTCTGGGTTTCATGAATTACCTTTTGCTGCTGGCGCTCGCGGTGGTGGTCTTCGGGGTGCCGGTCAAGGGTAGCCTGCTCGCGCTTTCGCTCGGGGCGCTGATCTATGTCGTGCTGGCCACCGGGCTGGGCCTGCTTATTTCCGCCTTCACCCAAAGCCAGGTCACGGCCCTGTTCTTCACCTTCATGGCGACGCTTATCCCGGCGATGCAATATGGCGGCATCATCGATCCGGTTGCGTCAATGGACGGCCTGGGTCGGATGATCGGTGAAATCTATCCCACCAGTCATTTCGTCACCATCTCGCGCGGGACCTTTTCCAAGGCACTGGGGTTCGATGATCTGGGCGGGTCTTTCCTGCCGATGCTGGCGCTTGTGCCCGTGGTGGTGGTGCTGGGTGCCATCTTCGTGCGCAAACAGGAGAAATAACCGATGCGGCTCAGGCATGTTCTGCAATTGTCGCTGAAGGAAATTCGCGGGCTGTTGCGCGATCCGCTTCTGATGGTGCTGGTCGCCTATGCCTTCACGCTTGACGTTTATGTCAGCGCAACCGCCATTCCCGAATCGCTCAACCGCGCCACGATCGGGATCGTGGACGAGGACGCCTCGCCGCTGTCGCGGCGCGTGGCCGATGCGTTCCTGCCACCCTATTTCCTGCCGCCCGCCCAGATCGACATCGCGCAAATGGATGCGCGGATGGATGCCGGGATCGACACCTTTTCGCTGGTGATCCCGCCCGAGTTTCAGCGTGACCTGCTGGCCGGGAACCGGCCCGAGTTGCAACTCAATGTCGATGCGACGCGGGTCAGCCAGGCCTTTACCGGGGCGGGCAGTATCAGCGCCGTTGTCAATCAGGAGATTACCGGATGGCTGGCGCGCGATGCCGCCCCGGTCGAGATGCCGGTTGACCTGGCCGTTCGGGCCCGTTTCAACCCCTCGCTCGACCCGGCCTGGTTCGGGGCGGTGACCTCGGTCATCAGTACGGTGACCATGCTGTCCATCATCCTTTCGGGTGCCGCCTTGATCCGCGAGCGCGACCACGGCACGCTGGAGCATCTGCTGGTCATGCCCGTGACCGCCGCCGAGATCATGACGAGCAAGGTGCTCAGCATGGGCAGCGTGGTGCTGGTGGCGACGGCGCTTTCGCTCACTCTGGTGGTTCAGGCGGGGATGGGTATCCCGATCGGGGGATCGGTTGCGCTCTATCTTGTGGGCGCGGTGTTGCACCTCTTCGCGACGACCTCGATGGGGATCCTGCTGGCCACCATCGCAGGCTCTATGCCGCAGTTTGCCATGCTGCTTTTGCTGGTGCTGTTGCCGCTCGATATCCTGTCGGGCGGCGTCACCCCGCGCGAGTCGATGCCCCAAGCCGTGCAATACATCATGCTCGCGGCCCCCAACACGCATTTCATCGCGCTGGCACAGGGGGTGTTGTTCCGTGGGGCCGGGCTGTCGGTGGTCTGGCCGCAGCTTGTGGCACTGATGCTGATCGGGTCGGTGATGTTCACTTTGGCGTTGCGGCGTTTCCGCAAATTCCTGGGATAATCCGATGCGGGCTGTCATATTTTCTCTGATGTGGATCATGCTGCTCTCGGCCTGTTCAGCGCGGCCCGCGCCCGACCTGTTGCGACCGCAGATCGTGGCGGAACCTGCGGGTGCGCGCGTCGTGCGGGTTCACAGCGTGACGACCCGCGCGACCTATCCGGACGCCCCCTGGGCGTATGGGGCCAATCGCTCGGGCACGGTGCAATACGGCGCCTTCGACATCTCGATCCCGCCCGCGCATAAAACAGGGCAGATCGAATGGCCAAGCAGTTTCGGCAAGTCAGACCCGGCAACCGATTTCATCACCCGCCAGCAGCAACGGATGGGGCGCGCCAGCTTCCTTTCGCAGGTGGGGCGCGGCCAGATTGGCCTTTATGTTCACGGGTACAACACCAGCTACCAGGAGGCGCTTTATCGGCTGGCCCAACTGGCGACGGATGCCCAACTGGACGGAACTCCGGTCCTGTTCTCATGGCCGTCCGAAGGGCAGGTCGCCGCCTATCTGGCAGACCGCGACGGGGCGGATTATTCACGCGATGCCTTTGTCGCGCTGTTGTCCGACCTGACTGCCGGACGCAGTCGGAACGACCCGGTGATAGTGCTTAGCCACTCCATGGGCGGGCGGCTTACGATGGAGGCGCTGCGGCAGTTGAAACTGACCGGACGCGGCGATGTTCTTGATCGGGTCGAGGTCATCCTTGCCGCGCCGGATATAGATATCGACCTGTTCCGCAACCAGATCGCGACGGTTGGAAAACTGCGCCACCCGATAACGGTGCTGACCGCGTCTGATGATCGGGCGTTGAGGCTTTCGGCGCGGTTGGCTGCCGGCCGCACACGGCTTGGGCAGTTGGACGTGCGCGATCCCAACGTGCAGAAACTGGCCGTTGACACCGGGATTCGGATCGTGGACATCACCGCCTTGCCTGCCGGGGAAGACACACACACCCGTTATGTTGATCTGATTTCCTCGCAGAAGAGTATTTCGACCCACAATCCCTTCGCAGGTTTTCGGCGCGCGGGTGTCTTCGTTTTCAACCAGGCTGGCAATGCGCTCCGAGGCATCGGAACCGTCCTGGCCAACTGATCCTGGCCGACTGAATCGTCATTGCCGGTTGCTGCGTTCCGGCATGAACGGCGATCGGTAATACCGTGCCGCCGTTCATTTTGGCGTTGCGGCGTTTGCGCAAGTTCATGGGATAATGCAAGGCGGGCGCGGCGTACCCGCCTTTGGCTACTTCTTCTCAGCCTTTGCGGAAAGCTCAGACTCCTTGACGACCTTTTGCGCCAGAAGCAGGCTGCATCCCAGTGCGTCGCTCAGTCCGGCAGCCACTGACCGGCTCATCCAGCGGGTCCAGAGGCTTTGCTGGTGATGCCCGACGACGACCAGATCTGCCCCGGATTCGACCGCGACATCTGTGATTTTCGTGACGGGATCGCCGACATCCATGCGGATCTCGGGTGCCAGCCCCATGGCGGCAAGTCTTTGATGGCCCTCGTCAAGGATCGTCTTGAAATCGGCCTGCTGGTGGGCAAGCACGCTGGTATCCGCGCCCTGCGCCAGCGCATTGCCCGCGACTGTCTCGACCACAGCCAGCAGGACCACCCCTGCTCCCGTGATCTGCGCAAGCCGCGCCCCCTCGCGCAGCGCCAGCCGGCCCTCGCGTGAGCCATCGTAGCACAGCAGGATCTTGTCATACATCTCTATATCTCCGGTGTCGGAATGGCGCTTGAAATATCGCTGTATCCATATTAATTAGCTATGCAACTATTTGCAAGCTGATGAAAGAAAAGAACGATGCAGGTCGACCCTGACAAGACCGAGATCCAGGAGCTTTTCGCACTCTCCCTAGCGTCGTCGTCGCGCATATGGAGGAGGTATCTTGACCTCCAGTTTCGAGAACTCGACCTGTCCCAGGCAAGATGGAGCGTATTGTTGGAGCTGTCGCGGAATGAAGAGGTGACGCAGGTCGAACTGGCGCGCACCCTGGGGATCGAGGCGGCGACGCTGGTCCGCCTGCTGGACGGACTTGAGAAGGCGGGGCTGATCCAACGTCGGCCCTCCGCTGAAGACAGGCGAGCCAAGACGCTGCACCTGACAAAGGCTGCGTGTCCTCTCATCATCAGGATGAAAGAGATTTCGGCGGCCAGCCGAGCAGCAATTCTTGAAGGAATTTCCCATCAGGACTTGCGTATTGCAACTCAAGTCCTGAGCCGCATCACGGCCAGATTGGAGGTCTTGAGCGATGGTCAGAATGGATGAAATAAAGACGGGCGCGGCCATTTCAGACGAGGCTTCGGTGAACGAACCGTTGCGGCATTCCCCGCCCAGGCGCAGCCGCATAAGATGGGCCAGACTGGCCGTGATCGGCGCCGTGATCGCCGTTGCCGTCTGGCTGGCCGCACCTTGGGCGATCGCACGATTCACGACGGTGCACATCAATGATGCCAGGATCGCGGCCAGGGTCGTCACCGTATCAAGCGAGGTTGCCGGAAGGGTCACGGCGATTCCGGTGCTGCTGGGGGACTTTGTCAAGAAAGACGATCTGATCGCCGCAATTAACCGCGAATCCTCGCAGACGCAGCTTGATGCCGTCCTTTCGAAACTTGCCGCAACCGACGCGCAGCTTTCCGAGCTTCAGGCGCGCAAGGTGTTGCTCGACAAGCAGCTTTCGGCGCGGCGGGACGCGGCACTGGCGGGTATCGCCGCCGCAGAGGCAAACCATGAGGCATCGCTTGCCGTGCTGACGAACGCCCGGACCCGTCACGAAAGGGCGATCAAGCTTGCCGAGCAGAATATCACGTCGCAGCAAGCCCTCGACGAGGCCCGGGCGGCGCTGGACACCGCTGCCCAACAGGAGCGCGCGGCTTTCGCGGCGATCGAAAGCGCACGGGCCAGTCTGGCTATCGTCGAGGCCGATGCAGAGCAGTTGAATGTGCTGGAGTCCCAGATTGCATCCCTTCTCGCCGAACGATCCGGCACCGAGGCCGACCGCAGAATGAAGGAGATCGACCTCTCGCATCGCCAGGTAACTGCGCGGTTCGACGGCATCGTTGACGCGACCTTTGTCGATGTTGGTGAATATGTGACACCGGGGACACGCATAGCGATGTATCACGCGCCCGATGATGTCTGGATCGACGCCAATGTCAAGGAGACCGAGTTCGGCAGGATTCATGTCGGGTCGCGGGCAAGCATAACCGTCGACGCCTTTCCCGGCCGGACCTTTGAAGGCAAGGTGATGGGAATGGGCGGGGCCGCGACCAGCGAGCTTGCGCTTCTGCCCAGCCCCAACCCTTCGGGCAATTTCACCAAGGTGACCCAACGCCTGCCGATCCGGGTGGAGATCGACACCGACGGCACCATGCTCAGACCCGGCATGATGGTCGAGGTTTATGTCGATGTCACAGATTGACCGGTATTTCGAACAATACGGCCCCGCCTACAAGTGGTTGGCGACGGGCAGCATCATGGTCGCCACCATCTCGGTCGTGTTGTCCACGACGATCGTGAACGTCGCCATCCCGGCGGTCATGGGCGCCTTCGGCATCAGCGCGGTGCAGGCGCAATGGATCTCGACCGGCTTTCTGGCAGCCATGACCGCCACGATGCTGCTGGCCGATTGGGCCAACCGCGCCTTCGGGATGCGGCTGACCATGATCACCGCGATGGGCGTATTCCTTGCCGGTTCTGTCCTGGGCGGCCTCGCACCGAACGAAACCGTGCTGACACTGGCGCGCGTGGTGCAGGGGGCAGCGGCGGGTGTCGTCCAGCCGCTGGCCATGATCATGCTGTTCAAGGTGTTTCCGCCCGACAAGCGCGGTGCCGCCATGGGGATCTATGGCGTCGGCGTCGTGCTCGCCCCGGCACTCGGCCCCTGGATCGGCGGCGTGCTGATGGATGCCTTTGACTGGCGCTTTGTCTTTTACCTGGGCCTGCCCTTCGCCGGCATCGCCATCGTTCTGGCAAACGTGTTCCTGCCCACCCGTGAAGAAAGCGGTCCGATCCCGGCCTTCGACTTTGTCGGGGTGGCGATCCTGTCGATCTTTCTTGCTGTCCTGCTCAGCACACTCTCGAACGCGCAGCGGCTTGGATGGGATACGAACATCATCCTGTCGGGGTTCACGATCTCCGTTGCGGCGTCCATCGCCTTTGTCACCTGGGAGATGTATACTGACAAGCCCATGCTCGACATGCGGCTTTTCGCGAATTTCGCCTTTTCCTCGGCGTGGGTCGTTGCCTTCATCATGGGGGCGGGGCTGTTCGGCTCGACCTACCTGCTCCCGGTCTTCGTGCAGCAGATCCAGGGTATGACGCCCACCCAGGCGGGCCTTCTCCTGATGCCCTCGGGCTTTGCCATGCTGGTGGTCTTTCCGATCGCGGGGCGATTGTCCGACAAGGTGCCCCCGCCGGTCCTGATCGGCAGCGGAATGTTGGTCTTTGCCTGGGCCTCGTGGCTGATGGCAGAAGCAAATGTCCATACGGCCTTCTGGACGCTGGCGCTGTGGACCGTCCTTTCACGCGTGGGGCTAGGCCTGGTGTTTCCCGCCATTTCGTCGGGTGCGCTCAAGGTTCTGCCGCCGCACCTTATCGGCCAGGGTTCGGGCGCTTCGAACTTTGCCCGTCAGCTTGGCGGTGCCTTCGGGGTGAACCTTCTGACCGTGTTCATCGAGCGGCGCACGATCATGCACGCAGATGCCCTTGCCGCGACCCAGACCAGCGACAACTCCACTACGATCGAACTCTTGCGCGAGGTCGCCGGCCTGATGCACAGCTCGGGGCTGGCGGACACTCAGATCATGCCCGCCGCGACATCGTTCCTGAGGCAGATCGTGGTGATCCAGTCCTCGAACGCGGCCTTCCACGACAGTTTCCTTGTCGTATGCGGTATATTTCTGCTTGCGCTGATCCCGACCTGGTTCATGTGGCGCGCCCCTTCCCCGGGCGCATGACAGGGGGAAGGGGCCTGAAGCAGCCGCCACAAAGCGGGTTTTTGCTCCTGATATTGCGCGCGCCATCGGGCGGTGGCGCGCGCTCTTGCCGGGACGGGCCGCCGATCAGACCCTGGTCAGGCCAGCCCGTGACGCGAGAACGGCAGCTCGCGCACGGCCGTGCCGGTGGCCCGGCGCACGGCATTCGCGACCGCAGGACCGATCGACGGCGTGCCGGGCTCGCCAATCCCGGTGGGGGCCTCGGTGGAGCGGACGATATGCACATCGACCTGCGGCATGTCGGTGATGCGCAGTGGCCTGTAGTCAGGGAAGTTAGACTGATCCACCTCGCCATCGGTCATGGTGATCTCTTCGCGCAGGATCGCCGACAGGCCATAACCAAGAGCGCCCTGAACCTGCGCCTCGATGTTGGAGGGGTTGATCGGCACGCCGCAATCTACGCCGCAGGTCACGCGTTCGACCTTGACGGTGCCATCCTCGCGAATCCGCACATCCGCCACCTCGGCCACATAGGAGCCAAAGCTCTTGTGGACCGCGATGCCGCGCGTCAGCCCGTCGGGCACCACACCAGCCTTTTCGACTGCCAGTTCCAGCACCCCGCGCGCGCGCGCATCTGTCAGGTGACGCAGGCGGAATTCGACCGGATCTGCACCTGCAGCCTCGGCCAGTTCGTCCATCATCGTCTCGACCACATAGGCGGTGTGGGTATGCCCGACCGAGCGCCACCACAGCACCGGTACGCCAACGCGAGGATGATGTACATCCACCGTCCAGCCGGGAATGGCGTAGGGAGAGCTTTCACCCAGCCCCTCGACCGAGGAGGCATCGACGCCGTCATGCACCATGTATTGCTCGAACGCGGTGCCCATGACGATGCTCTGCCCGATAAGCCGCTGCTGCCAGAAGGCGATCTTGCCCTCCGCATCCAGACCGGCGCGCACCCGGTGCATGTGCATCGGGCGATAATAGCCGCCGCGCACATCGTCCTCGCGCGTCCAGACCAGCTTGATCGGGCGCGCCTGCCCGTGCGCCTCGAGCCAGGCCTTCGCCACCATCGCGGCTTCGGCGACATAGTGACTGTCATAGATCGCGCGCCGCCCGAAGGATCCGCCGGCCCACAGGGTGTTGACCTCGACCGAGGCCGGCTCGATCCCCAGCACCTGCGCGCCGATGGTATGATCCAGCGTCTGAAGCTGCGAGCCGGTCCAGAAACTCGCCGTCTTGCCGTCAAACAGCACGGTCACGTCGATCGGCTCCATCGGGGCATGGGCGAGATAGGGAAAGAAGTAATCCGCCTCGATCACCTGCGCGGCTTCGGAGCCCGGGGCCTCGGCGCTGTAATGCTCGATGCCCTTTTGGTCCAGAAGCGTGGTAAATTCCTTGCGCACGGTGTCTGTGCTGCGGTTCTCGGCATTGGAGAAATCCCACTCCGCCGACAGCGCATCGCGCGCCTGAATCGCCTGCCAGGTCGACCCGGCGATCACGGTGGCACGGTCGGGCAGGCGGATGATGTCGATCACGCCGGGCATCTCGCGGGCCCTGGCGTCATCCAGACCGGCCAGCGTGCCACCGAAACGCGGGCAGCGCAGGCTGATGGCGTAGGCCATGTTCTCCAGCCGCATATCCATGCCGAACATGCCGACAGAGCCTTCGGTCTTGCGGGCCACATCGACGCGCGGGAAGGATTTGCCGATATGGACCCATTGATCCGGCGTCTTGAGCGTCACGCTTTCGGGCACGGCCTGCGCGGCGGCGGCCCCGGTCATCTCGCCAAGGCTGGCGCTGTGCTCCCCGGCGCGGATCTTGCCGCCTGCGATGCTGACATCGGCGGGATCGACGCCCCAGGTGTTGGCTGCGGCGGCGATCAGCATGGCGCGCGCCGTGGCCCCGGCCTCGCGGTATTGCTGCCACGAATTGGCCATCGCGGTGGACCCGCCGGTGCCCTGCACGCCCAGAAGCGTGTTGGCATAAAGCGCGGCATTGGCGGGCGCGAATTCCGTTGTCACCTGTGCGGCATCGGCGTCCAGTTCCTCGGCCACCAGCGTGGCAAGGCCGGTCGCCGACCCTTGCCCCATGTCAAGGTGCTTGACGATCACGACCACGGTGTTGTCGGGGCGGATATGAACGAAGGGCGTGGCAAGCACGCCGTCCGCGCCCTGCGCGTGGGCCAGTTCGGGCTGCAATGCAGCGCCCAGCATCAGGCCGCCCGTGGCCCCGGCAGAGAGTTTCAGAAAGGCCCGGCGCGACAGGGGCGCGGACGCGGCAAGGTTAGCAAACACTCGGTCCAGCATCTCAGCCCTCCATGATTTCGGATGCGCGGTGGATCGCCTTGCGGATCCGCGCATAGGTGGCACAGCGGCACAGGTTACCCTCCATCGCCGCGTCGATATCGTCATCGGTCGGTTTCGGCGTGTCGCGCAGCAACGAGGCCGCCGAGATGATCTGCCCCGACTGGCAATAACCGCATTGCGGCACCTCAAGCTCGCCCCAGGCCGCGCGGATCGCTTGCGCAGCGCTGTCCTGCGCGCCCTCGATCGTCGTCACCTCGGTCCCGTCAATATCGCCCACGAAGGTCTGGCACGAGCGCACCGGTGCACCGTCCAGAAGCACCGTGCAGGCCCCGCAGGACGCGACCCCGCAGCCAAACTTGGTGCCGGTCAGACCCAGCTCGTCGCGCAGCGCCCACAAAAGCGGCGTGCCCGCATCCGCCGCGATCTCGCGCGGGGTGCCATTCACTGTCAGTTTGATCATCGCTCTGGTCTCCTTTTCCGTCAGCCCAGATCCGGTGCGGTCGCCTGAAAGGTCTCATCCGCACTCAGCCGGTCCCACCATGCCTGCATACCGTCCACTGACAACAGCGCCGGACCATCCTCTGTCATCGTCGCATAGCTCACAAGCGGCCCCAACAGGTAATCGCCATAGCCGGGTTCCGCGCCGGCGATGAAGGCGGCATCGCCCTTGTTCTCGATCACCAGCTTCGCCAGGGTCCGGGCAGAGCCGAGGTTGGCTTTCCGGGCCTCATCATCCTTGCCGCCGACAAGATCGGGGAACAGGTGATAGGCAACAAAGCCGATGATCGCGCCATAGCCGTAACTGTTGATGAGCGCGACGTTCTCGTCGGCCTTGGCGCGCGCCCTAGCATCAGCGGGGAACATCGCCGGTTCGGGATTGCGCGCATCAAGGTAACGCACGATCGCGTCCGTCTCGCGCAGGCGCATTCCGTCGATGTCCAGCACCGGCACCTTTCCGAAGGGATGGCGCGCCAGATGCTCGGGCTCGCGCGGCTCGCCCGTCAAGACATTGACCGGCACCTGGTCATAGGCAACGCCCTTGCGCGTCAAGACGCAGCGCACCGTCCGCACATAGGTCGATCCATCAAAGCCGTAGAGTGTCGTATCGCTCATGATTACCTCTTTTCTCATGGGGTTGAAGGGAAACTTGACCCAGTTCCGGACCCGCCCGTTGCAGATCCGTCAAGGCTGTCAGACAGGATGCTGACAAGGCGCAATGTCTCGTCGCGCAGCGTTCGCGCTGCGTCGATGCCAAAGTGTTCCAGAATATTATCCGCAAGAGTCGCCGGCACTTGCGCCGCGCGCCCATGCAGGGCCGCACCATCGGACGTCAGTCGCACGACAACGCGCCGCTCGTCCCGCGTGTCGCGGGTGCGGTTCAGCAGGCCGAGTTTCTCCATGCGTTGGAGTAAGGGGGTTATGGTGCCACTATCCAGGTAAAGCCGCCGAGCAAGATCGCCGACATAAACCTGCTCAGACTGCCACAGTACCAGCATCACCAAATACTGGGAATAAGTCAGCCCAAGCGGCTCGAGAAGCGGGCGATAGGCGCGCCCCAGCAGGTTGGTCGCTGCATAAAGCGGAAAGCAAAGCTGAGTGTCGAGACACAGCATATCCCCTTCGGCGATCCGGGTCGAACCGCTCATTGCGACACAGCCCGATCGGATATCAAGAGGGCATAGGGATCATCCCGCGCACCGCACAAGAGCGCGCCGTCCCGCTGCCTCCCGTTACGCGGGATGTGCCTGGGCCTGCCGAGGCCCGTGATCCTGGTATCACAATGAGTAACGAGCATATGGGACCTTTGGCTGATTTTTTGACCGTTGATGAAGTATGTAAGTCTCAAAGTTTATCTGGCAAGCCAGTTTATGGTATTCCAGATATATGCTCGCATTAGGGACCGACCTTGAGCGAAACGCCAGGCGCGGGTTTATGATTTCGTGTATTGCGCCACCAACGCCTATCTACTAGAAGGTAGTCCATTATGCAAGGCCTCGGAGCATCTCGTTCGACCGGGTCATCACAAGCAAAAGGAGACGACAGGATGGAGCTCAACGCGGATTTTTCCCGGCGCGTCATCGTGCATTCGGACCGGATCGACTGGCAGCCCTCGCCGATGAAGGGCGTGGATCGGCGTATGCTCGACCGGATCGGTGACGAGGTGGCACGCGCCACGACGATCGTGCGCTATGCGCCGGGCAGCAATTTCTCGGCGCATACCCATACCGGCGGCGAAGAATTTATCGTCCTGGAGGGCGTGTTTCAGGATGAACATGGCGACTATCCCGCAGGCACCTATGTGCGCAACCCGCCGACCACATCTCACACGCCGCGCTCCGACGAAGGCTGCATCATTTTCGTCAAACTGTGGCAATTCGATCTCTCGGACCGGACCCAGTTCCGCAAGGATATGGCGGCAGAGCTTGGCGCGATGGTCGATGGTGTGGCCACGGCGACTCTCCATGCGGATGACCGCGAGGTGGTGACCTTCCACAGGCTCGATGCCGGCGCGACGCTGACATACAAGGCACCCGGCGGGACAGAGATGCTGGTCATCGACGGCAGCGTCACAGGAGGGGGCGAAGTTCTGGAAAAAAATGCTTGGCTGCGCCTGCCCGACGGCGACGAACTCGCTGCGACGGCGGGCACCACAGGCGCGTCGCTCTGGATCAAGACCGGACACCTGCGCCATGCCACGGTGGCGGGCCAATGATCCGTTATCCGAAGACGGTCTGACACATGCAGACCGAAACCCTCATCATCGGCGGCGGGCTGTCAGGCCTGGGCGTTGCCGCGCGCCTCACGGCCGATGGCCGGGATTTCCTGCTGGTGGAGGCCAGGGATCGGTTGGGCGGGCGCATTCTGACCGAACGGTTGAATACCGCGTATTTCGATCTTGGCCCGACTTGGTTCTGGCCCGGACAACCGCGAATCGCAGCGCTGGTCAACCGGCTGGGACTGTCCCGGTTCGACCAACTCGCGCATGGAGATATAATCTATCAGGATGAGCAGGGTCAGGTCTTGCGCGGGCACGGTCGTGCCGCGATGCAAGGCTCGTTTCGGCTGCGCGGCGGTCTGGCCGCGTTGACCAACGCGCTCGCGCGAGAGATCCCGAGCGCGCGGATTCGCATGGCGACCCCGATTCAGGCCCTCGCGCGAACCGACGGACTCATCGTCGCAAGCGCGCAAGGCGGCACCGAGATTCGCGCACGCAACGTGGTGCTGGCCTTGCCACCGCGCATAGAAGCACAGCTGTCGTTTTCGCCAGGCCTGCCCGACGACGCGCTGGTCACGATGAAGGGTATTGCCACCTGGATGGCCGGCCAGGCCAAGGTCGTTGCGGTCTATGATCGCCCCTTCTGGCGCGAGGCGGGCCTGTCGGGCGACGCGATGAGCCGGGTAGGTCCTATGGTGGAACTCCACGACGCCAGCCCTGCCGAGGGTGGGCCCTATGCCCTGTTCGGCTTAATCAGTGTACCAACCGATGCGCAATTGCTGCGTCAGCAGGTGCAGGCGCAACTCGGCCGCCTGTTTGGGCCTTCCGCGGCCGAACCAAGGCAACTTCACCTCAAGGACTGGGCCTTTGACCCCTTCACCGCCACCGGGCGGGACCATCAACCGCTTTTTGCGCATCCGAGTTATGGCCTGCCCCGATCCCTTGCGCGGCTTTGGGGAGGAGACCTGATCCTTGCCGGCACCGAGGTCGCCCCGCAATTTGGCGGCTTTCTGGAAGGAGCACTGGAAGCGGCAGAGCTTGCGCATCTGCATCTCAACGCAGTAGAGAGTTGAGCCCGATGGTCAGTGACACCAAAACCGCCCTGATGGATATCGCCGAGCACGCGGCCCGGTCGCGGGGAGTCGACGGGTTCAGCTATGCCGACCTCGCCGGGGCCATCGGTATTCGAAAGGCTTCGGTTCATTACCATTTTCCCACCAAGGACGATCTGGCCAAGGCTCTCGTTGAACGATACCAGGCCAAGCTTCGCGCTGAATGCAACGCCATCGATGCCGTCCACGCAACCGGCGGCGCGCGCCTTCGGGCAGTGATCGCGTTTTACCGCTCGGCCCTGGCGGACGGCAAAGAAGTCTGCCTGTGTGTTGCCCTTTCCACCAGCCGCGAAAGCCTGTCCAAGCAAGTGACCGAAAGGATCGGTGACATAAGGGCCATGATGGTCAGCTGGCTCAAGACCGTTTATCTGCGCGGGGCAGACGATCATACGATCGAGTGTGTGCAGGACCCGCTGGCTGAGGCGTACGCGACGCTTGCGCTGCTTGAAGGGGCGCATCTCGCCGCGCGAACGAACGGAAATATCCTCACATTTGATGCCGTAACCGAACTGATAAGTGACCGTTGCCGATAGAACACATTTCGCCTTTGCGGCGAATTCGACCCCGAGGTTGATCTGATCCCCAGAATGTGGACCTTATTAATCGGGCATTTTCCGCTACGATTTTCTGGTCGGAGGAAGAGCGGTCTCAACATCACGTGCGTAAGGTCTGGCCAACGGAATCGCCAACATAAGCAAAGGAAAGAAATGGCGGATGCGTGGTCATCAGACGGCGCACAGCTCGTGGCATCCGTGCCCGCGGGCGGTAAGGATGGCGGGTGCCATTTGGAAGGCTCAGAGTCTCCCGCTGTCCCTAATATTTTCCCACCTAAACGCGAAGAAAGCAAGTCTCGTGAGGCAGATCAATGATGCATGTCAATGACCCGAAACCACGCTTCGTACAAGCGTCACGTGTCAATGAGCGTTCAAAACTGACCCCGTGTTTAATTTTGACCCACCTATGCGGTGCAAACCCCCCAGGCGCACCGTCCTCATGTAGCGAGTCCGTCTGGGCGCTTTGGCAGTGTCCCAACGATTGCTGTAAGAGGCCGCGCGCGGAGTCCCCGGCGTAGCTTGTTTTGTGCGAACCGGTATGACGTGTTGCCGGTTTCGATAATGGTGCAATGATGGGTTACGCGATCCTAAAGCGCGGTTGTCATCTTGGCATCGCCGAAGACTGAGACCCACTCGCCGAACTCCAGATCGGTGGTGATGATGACGCTGGTCTTCTCACAGAGCTTGCTAATCAGATGGATGGAGGAGGATTAAGAAACCGGTTTGGTAGACTGTTTTCCTGACGACCCAATGCGCCGCCGGACTTGGGGAACGGGATGTAGCCCAACTCGTCGATTATGACGCAGCCCAGGGCCGAGAGCTGTTGCTTCACATTCTGAATGTCGATTGACGCGATATAGCCGAATTCATAGAGATGTGCCAAAGACCTTTTAACGGCATGCGAAGGCACGGCGGATCGTGTGCGCCGGAAGTAACGGGTATAGTTGATATACTTGCGCGAAAACGACTTCTGGCTCAACCTTGAAGCTGAGGCGGCACAAGGCTTTCGGTACGCCTCTTGCAGTCTGCGGCATGGATTTTGGCGTCGTTTTCGTCTTTACTTCGGAAGACGACTGACACGGCGGATGGAATATTGTCGAAGACTGTTATCGATGCACGGGTTTCCGGCCTGATCGGGCGCTTCTATGAGGCGATTGTGGATGATGTGCTTTGGACGGGGATCGCCGCCGATATTTCGGAGACGCTGAACTCCACGAGCGCCGTGCTGAAATGGCACGGGGCGGATGACGATATCCGGTTGCTTGAGCACACCGATAATTTGCGCATTGCCGATGATAAGCAATCCTGGGCAATGCACTGGCACCGGCAGGATTTGTGGGTGGAACGCTCGTCTCGTTTCGGCGTGTCGCGCATCGTCACCGACCATGATCTTGTGACGCCGGCGGAACAGCAACAAAGCGGCTTTTATCAAGAATGGCTGCGCGCCCTTGATATATTCCACATGGTCGGCGGGGTATTTCTCGGCGGCGACGGCGCACTTGGCGTGCTCGGCATTCACCGCCCGGAACGCGCGGGCGCGTATACCGATGCAGATCGGCACAAAGTGTCGATCTTATTGCCTCATCTGCAACGCGCCTTCTGGCTGGGCCGGCAATTCTCGAAGGCGGCGGCGCAAAGGGCGCTGGCCGATGAAGCCCTTTCGCGCATTGATGCGGCGGTCTTCGCCGTGGATGCGCGCTGCAACATCGTCACGGCGAATGCGCGCGCGGACGCGCTGCTGCATGCGGGAATCCATATTTCAGGCGGGCGCGGGCGATTGAGACTGGCAGATGCAGGGCTGGATCAGCGCATGGCACGGCAAGTGCGATCCTGTATCCGGACCGCGCTAGGTCGCGCGGCCCCTCTCGGGGCGGCTTTGACGATCCCGCGCACGGAGCGTCTGCCGCTCACGATGATCATCGCACCCCTGCCACCGTCCGGTTTCTTTTTGTCCGGTAACGCAGCCGATGCCCGGCCTTTGGCGCTGGTCATTGTGCGCGATCCGGAAGCGCCCGTGCTTGCGATTTCCTGCTTGCGCGATCTCTTCGGATTCACCCGCATGGAAGCTGTGATAGCGGCCGATCTTGCAAGCGGTCTGTCGCTCGATGCCGTCGCCGAGCGGCGCGGAATCGGCGGCGCGACCGTGCGCTCCCACCTCAAACGCATTCTCGCCAAAACCGGCACGCACCGGCAGGGGCAAGCCGTGGCGCTAATCGCCCGCTGCGTAGCGGGGTTACAGACGGAACATGCATTTCTCCCCTGAAAAGGGGACGAAACCCGCCACACACAAGCTTATCGTAGAGCGAGCGGGACCGCCTTGCGACAGTCGGAGCGCACGTCACAGCGCCCCCCGGTCAAGTTGTCTTGTATTTGTAAGCGGAGAGCGCCTTGGACTCGAACACCGCCGCGCGGCAGCACGCAAACCCTGCTCATCAGCGCCCCGCTTGGTTGCGCGTATTACTGTGGGTCGGTGTGGCCTTCATCTTGTTCAATACGCTGGGCGCGGCGCTGTTCTTTGTCTCGAGGCCAAGCATCAACATCGGTACACTGGTGCGGCTGGCGCTGGTTGGCGCGGTGGTGGCGCTGCCTTTGTGGAAGTGGCACGGCATGCAAGTGCTACGCACGTGGAACAATCCGAAGGTCGCCAGCTTCACGCGCCGCGACGATCCCGCAACAGGCGGCATTCTGTTCGACGTGGAACCCGCCCGCGCGGCGCGTGTGCCTGCGCTGCCGCTGTTCGCGTTCGCCGTGTTCCTCCTGCTGAATGCGTTGTTGGTGGGCACGCGCTCCACCGGAGCCTTCGTGGGTCTATATGTCGTAGCGCTCGTCTGCATCGGCGTTGGCTGCACCTTCGTGCTGCCCGGCGCGCGCGACCGCAAACCCGTCAAGGTCTCGGTCGCGCGGCACGGCTTGCAGAGCGGCGACATCGGCATGCCGCTCAACGTCGTCACCGATTTGCGCGTGACGCTCGGCGGACTGGTCGTTGACCGCGACTCGCTCATGCCGGGGCGTAACGGCGTTTCCACCGCTGCCATGGCCGGACGCCACATGGGGCGACGGCAAGCCGCGCGCGGCTATGCGGTCACAATCCGCGCCGATGGGGAAAGCCAATCCATCCTGCTTTCGGGCGGTCTCACGGAAGATTGCGCGCACGCCTTGACTGCCGATCTTGGCAAGGCGATTGAGATTGAGCGGGGGAAGCTGGCCGCCGTACCTGCGGCGGCCAGCGTTGCCAGATAGACGGGCAAACATATGATGAAGCAAAGCATGATCGTGGCCGCACTCGGCCTCTTGATCGCCGGGTGCAACGCAGCGGCGGCTGATCCCGCGCCCATCGAAGATGAAGCGGGTTTTCTTGCCCGCTGCAAGGCCGAAGGCGGCTATGACTGCGGCGTTAAATGGCGCTGGGCAGGCAATGCCGCGCAGATGGCCGACGCCCTGCTCGCGCTTGCGCCCGAGACGGACGGCGCGGCGGCGACCGATCTGCGCGCGGGTCTTTCTGCCGTGCAATGGTCATCCGCAACGGAAGGTATGCTGGGTGATCTGAACGTAACGCTGCCCGCCAACGGCAAGCTCGCGTTTCGCTGGATGAAGCAAGGCGCGGAAGGTCATTACGATCTGATCGAGGCGCTGCGCATGCGTGGGGTTGCGTTCGACTCCCTCGGTTGCCCGCAATATCCGGGCGCGTCCATGGGGCAGGAAAAGGTGATGATCGCCCGCGCCGATGGGCGCGCACCTTTCGTATTGACGGTGTATCACCGCGCTGCGCCCTTGAGCATGGAATACGGCGTTTATGAGGTGGATGCGGATTTCAGCGGGACGGTGCCGGATCGCGTAGCGCTCGTGGCGGGACGCTATCCCGGCGGCGGGGGCCGCGCCTTCACCGTCGATCCGACAGGATGGGCGCAGACCTGTCCCGATCCGGGCCTGTAACCAGACGCGCCCTAGAGCGTTTCAGGTTTAGACGGAAGCATAGCCTGCGTTCTTAAGGTAGTTGGCACACTCGTCGGGGGTGAAGCGGTTGAGGATCGTTCCGACGGAGCGCCAGAGCGTGTCCCGCGATCGGGGTGCTGCGGTGCGCATCCAGTGTTTGAGCTTTGCGAACGCCTGTTCGATCGGATTCAGATCCGGGCTGTAGGGCGGCAAGAACAGAAGGTGGGCACCGGCCGAGCGGATTGCCTGCCGCACCGCTTGGCTCTTGTGGCTGCCGAGGTTGCCCATCACCATAACATCGCCGGGTCTGAGGGTGGGACCAGAACCCGTTCGACATAGGTTCGGAAGATGTTGCCATTCACGGGACCGTCGAACACCCAGGGCGCATCGATGCGGTCATGGCGCAGGGCGGCGATGAAGGTAGAGGTCTTCCAATGCCCGAAGGGCGCCGCGCCGGGCAAGCGTTCGCCTTTGGGTGCCCAGCCCCGCAGCGGGGCCATGTTCGTCTTCACCCAGGTTTCATCAATGAAGACCAGCCGCGTCGGATCAATGCGCCCCTGATGGCGCTGCCACCTGTCGCGACGACGCTTCACATCGGGGCGCTCACGCTCATCGGCGACCATTGTCTTTTTTTGAAACTGAACCCACAGCCGCGCAGAAACCGCCAGACGGTGTCGTGGCTCACCGCGATCCCGCGCCCGGCCAACATCTCTTGCAGCATCCCCAGCGTGATGTGCGGACGGGACTGCACCTGATCCAGAAGCCAATCCCGGTGCGGTTCAAGAATGGGGCGGCGATAGTCGCCCATCCGCGCGGGGCTCACCGACCCGGTCTGCGCCGCGCGTTGCATCCATTTCACCACGCTCGACGGCGCGACCCCGAACCGCGCGGCAACGCAACGGCAGCTCGCCCCAGACTGCATCGCTGCGACAACTGTCACTGTACCCTAATTAATCAGATTCTGCGGGTTCAGGGCATTTTGGGGCACTTTTGTACCCTTAATTACAATATATCCACAGGCTGCTCGCT
>NZ_JBRJGP010000024.1:0-36007 GCF_053628555.1 Roseovarius sp. MBR-79
ATTGAAGGGAGTTTGACGTTGCAGAAGCGCCCGCCCGGGGGGCGGTCGGGCGCTCGCGCGGCGGCGTGCAAGCACGCCTTGATTCCGCGCGGGGGTTACGTGACGGAGGTCCCCTTCAGCCCAATCGCCCCCCGCCAGACCCATAAAAAACCCCGCGCGATGGCGGGGTTTTCCGGGGTGTCGTGTCCGGTTTACTCTTGGCCGTTGCCGCCCATCACGGCGAGGCCGCGCAGGATGTCGACCGCGTAGGCAAGCTGGTAATCCTCCTCGCGCAGCTTGGCCACGTCTTCGGCACGCTTGCGCTCTTCCTCGATCTGGCGGATCTCGTCCTCGCTCAGGCTGTCATTGCTGAGCCGTCCGCGCAGATCGGCCTCCGAGCGCGAAGGGCGGTTCGTTGCCTCGGGCTCTTCGGTCGCGGGGGTGCGGCGGGGCTGTTCGACGACGATATCGGGGCTGACACCAAGCGCCTGGATCGACCGGCCCGAAGGGGTGTAGTAGCGCGAGGTCGTCAGCCGCATCGCGCCATTGCCCCGAAGCGGCATGACCGTCTGCACCGACCCCTTGCCAAAGCTTTTGGTGCCCACCACGATCGCCCGGTTGTGATCCTGAAGCGCGCCCGCGACGATTTCCGAGGCCGACGCAGAGCCGCCGTTGATCAGCACGACGATGGGCTTGCCCTGCGCCAGATCGCCGGGGGTGGCGTTGAACCGCTCGCCATCCTGCACGTTGCGCCCGCGGGTCGAGACGATCTCTCCCTTGTCGAGGAACGCATCCGAGACCTTGATCGCCTGCGTCAGAAGCCCGCCGGGATTGTTGCGCAGGTCGAGCACGATGCCGCTGATCTTGTCGATTCCGCCAAGCGCCTCGGCCTGTTCGTTGAGGCTCGATTCGAGATTGCTGAAGGTCTGGTCGTTGAAGGTGGTGACACGCAGCACCACCGCATCGCGTTCGGTGCGGGCCCGCACGGCCGTCAGCTTGATCGTGTCGCGGATGATCGACACGTCGAAGGGTTCTGCCGTGCCTTCGCGCACCACGGTGATGACGATCTCGCTGCCCACGGGGCCGCGCATCCTGTCCACCGCCTCGTTGAGGGTGAGGCCGAGCACGCTTTCGCCATCCACATGGGTGATGAAATCGCCAGGTTCGATCCCGGCGAGATCGGCAGGGGTGCCGTCCATCGGCGAGACCACCTTGACGAATCCATCCTCCTGCGTGACCTCGATGCCGAGGCCGCCGAACTCGCCGCGCGTCTGCACCTGCATGTTCTCGGCGTCGTCGGGCGAGAGATAGCTCGAATGCGGATCGAGCGAGGTGAGCATCCCGTTGATCGCCGCCTCGATCAGCTTGCGGGTGTCCACATCCTCGACATATTGCGCGCGCACCCGCTCGAAGATGTCCCCGAAGAGGTCGAGCTGCTCGTAGACCGAGCTTGACTGCGTGTTTTCCTGCGCCAGAAGCGGCGCGGCCACCTGCGTTGTCACGACCGCGCCGGTCAGGATGCCGGCGGCGGTGGCCATCAGGAATTTCTTCATCTCTCAACCTTCCTTGTCGGTTTGGAACCACGCGAGCGGATCGACGGGTTCATTGTCTTGCCTCACTTCGATATAGAGCGTTTCGCTGCGCGTGGCACCCCCTTCGGTGCGGGTGGCGGTGGCCAGCAGATCGCTGCCGTCTCCGGGCCCGCCCATCAGGCCCACGGGGCTGCCGCCGGGAAGCACTTCGCCGATGCGACCGTAAACGATGTCAAGCCCTGCGAACACCATGAGAATCCCGCTCTGCGGTTCCAGGATGATCACATTTCCGTAGTCGAGCAAGGGGCCGCGATAGCGCAACGTCGCGGGCACCGGGGTGGTGACAAGCGCGCGCGGGCGTGTGGCCAGGACGATGCCGGGGCGGGTGACGCCTGCCGCATCCGCCTCGTTCGCGCGGCGCAGGATCACGCCCTCGACCGGCAGGGGCAGTGTGCCCTTGCGGCTCTCGATGCCCGGAAGGCTTCCGGGGGCCTCGTCCACGGCGATTTCGCTCAAGCCAGAGGCAAAGCCCTCCAGCGTCTCGGTCGAGGCAATCAGCAGCGCGGTGCGCACCGGATCCTCGGTAAAACGGCGCGGCAGGTCCTCGCGCGCGGCAATCGCCTGACTGAGCCGGGTGCGCGCGTCCTGCACCCCCTCGAGCCCCTCGGCCAGGTTTTCGGCGGCGCTTTGCTGAAGCGCGCGCAGGACGGCGATATCCTGCACCTTTTCGCGCAGATCGAGCGCGCGGGCGTCGAGCGCGGGGGCCACCTCGGAGAGGATCATGCCCGCCCGTGCCGTGCCCACCGGGCCCGAGGGGTGCAGCATCAGCACCGGCACGGGCGCGCGGCCCATGGTCTGCAACACACCCAGAAGCCGGGCGGTTTCATCCTCGCGGGCGCGCAGTTCGGCCAGCAGCACCTCTTCGCGCAGGGCGGCGCGGCGCAGCCCCTCGCGCATCGCCTCGAGCCCGTCCTCATAGGCGCGGATCACCTCGGTGAGGGCCTTGACGCGGTTGCGCGCGCCCTCGGCCCGCCCGAGCGCCTCGGTGGCGAGGCTGAGCGCCTCGGCGGCGGCGCGCGCATCGGTGGCGGGGTCAGAGCCCTGCGCCGGGGCGACCCCCGGAAGCACAAGCGCAAGCGCGAGGCAGGCCGCGCGCAGCCTCATGCCAGAAGGCTCCGGCCGGTCATTTCGGGCGGCTGTTCCAGCCCCATCAGCGCCAGCAGCGTGGGCGCGAGATCGGCCAGCCGCCCGCCTGTCCGCAGCCGCGCCCCCGCGGGCCCGCCGACAAGAATCACCGGCAC
The DNA here is from genome assembly GCF_053628555.1 of Roseovarius sp. MBR-79. Taxonomy (NCBI): domain Bacteria; kingdom Pseudomonadati; phylum Pseudomonadota; class Alphaproteobacteria; order Rhodobacterales; family Roseobacteraceae; genus Roseovarius; species Roseovarius sp. MBR-79. The sequence continues at coordinate 2,813 of NZ_JBRJGP010000024.1, forward strand.
CGGGTTGGTCGTGTGGGCGGTATGCGGCCCGCCGGTCTCGGGGTCGATCATGGTCTCGCAATTGCCGTGATCCGCTGTCACGATCATCGCGCCGCCGGTCTTTTCCAGCGCCGCGACCGCCCGGCCAAGCCCTGCGTCCACCGCCTCGCAGGCGGCCATGGCCGCGCGCAGATCGCCGGTATGGCCCACCATGTCGGGATTGGCGTAGTTCACCACGATGAGATCATACCGCTCGGCAATCGCGCCGCAGAGATGGTCTGTCACTTCGGCCGCCGACATCTCGGGTTGCAGATCATAGGTCGCCACCTTGGGCGAGGCGGCCATGTAGCGGTCCTCGCCGCGTTCGGGGGTTTCGCGCCCGCCATTGAGGAAAAAGGTGACATGGGGGTATTTCTCGGTCTCGGCGAGGTGGAATTGCCGCAAGCCCTGTTTCGACACCCACTCGGCCAGCGTGTTGACGATCACGCGCGGCGGAAACACCGTGGCGAAATGCGCGTTGAGCGTTTCGGAATATTCCACCATGCCGAGCCGCGCCGCCCAGTCGGGCATGGCCTCGCGCGCAAATCCGTCGAAGGCGGGATCGGCCAGCGCACCGAGGATCTCGCGCGCGCGGTCGGCGCGGAAATTGAGGCAGAAGAGCCCGTCGCCGGCGGCCACGCCCGCATAGTCGCCGATCACCGTGGCGGTTATGAATTCATCGGTCTCCGAGCGGGCATAGGCGTTGGAGACGGCCATGCTTGCTGTGCGCGTGCGATGACCCTCAGCCGCGACGATGGCGCGATACGCCTCCTCCACCCGCTCCCAGCGGTTGTCACGATCGAAGGCAAAGTAACGTCCCGTGACGGTGGCGATGGTCACGCCCTCGGGCAGCATGCAGGCCAGCCGCTCGAGATGGGTGCGCGCCGATTTGGGTGCCACGTCGCGCCCGTCGGTGATCGCGTGCAGCATCACCGGCACGCCTGCGGCGTGGATCGCCTGCGCCGCGGCCGCGATATGGGTGATGTGCCCGTGCACGCCGCCATCCGAGACAAGGCCCAGAAGATGCGCGCGCCCGCCGGTCTCCTTCAGCCGCGTGATGAAATCCTGCAGCGCCGTCATGCGGGCGAAACTGCCCTCCTCGATGGCAAGGTCGATCTGGCCCAGATCCATCGCCACCACGCGCCCCGCGCCGATATTGGTGTGTCCCACCTCGGAGTTGCCCATCTGCCCGGAGGGCAGGCCGACATCCGGCCCGTGCGTGATCAGCGTGGCATGGGGGCAGGTGGCCATCAGCCGGTCCATGGTGGGGGTCGCCGCCAGATAGGGCGCGTTGGCCTCGGTGGCCGCGCTCAGCCCCCAGCCGTCGAGGATGCACAGGACAACGGGTCTGGTCATGGCGACTCCTGCCTTGGTCTGGCGCCCTTCTAACGTGGCGGGCAGGCGGGGGAAAGCGGGTAAGGGGCTGGGTGCGACGCCATGGCGGCAGCGCCCGTGCCCCGTGGGGGGCGCAGCATCTTCACAAAATCACCCCAATAATCGGGCAGCGTGCCACCCGGATCATCATTTCGGGAGAGACCCATGTCGTCTCATGCTCTGGAGCCCCGCCCCGTCTGGGGCTTCGCCGGTCTGCTGCTCGGCATTCTGGCGGTTTTCATCGTCGCGTTGCATGTCTCGAGCCTGCTCGAGCCAGCCGAGACAAGCACGGCCACAAAGATCGGCGAGTTCGCGGCCGAGATCCGCAAATCCGCGACCCGTTCGATACTCGGTCAGCCGCAGCCCGCGCCGGAAACGCCTGCGATGGGACTGGCCGAGGTCCTTGCCTATGCCGCGCCGGTTCTCGCGGTGCTTGCGACGATCCTCGGCGCGATCGGCCTCTTTCGGCGCGAACCCCGGACGCTGTCGCTGCTGGCGCTCGGCTTTGGCACCGGGGCGTTTGTCGTGCAATTTGCGATGTTGATTGCGCTGCTGATTGCCGGGGCGTTCATCATGGTGGCGATCCTCAACAATCTGGGGTCGATCCTCGGGGAATGATCCCGAGCGGATTTGTGACAGTTTCTTGACACGCATCAAGGCGGGCGGCCCTGCAAAAGGTTAGGATCGGGCTTATCAATCCAGATCGTCAGGGAGTGTGTGTATGACCGAGACCGCCGCCAACACCGAAGCCCTTACCGAAACCGCCCCTGAAGCGATCTCTGCGCCCGGATCGGCACAGCCGGCGGTGGCCTCGCTCCGGCAGGCGTTCGAGAACGGTGATTATCCCTATGAGACCCGCCTCAGCCGCCGCAGTTACGAGGCGCAGAAAGCGCGGCTTCAGGCCGAATTGCTGAAGGTCCAGCTCTGGGCGCAGGAGACGGGGCAGAAATTCGTGCTGATCTTCGAGGGGCGCGACGCGGCCGGCAAGGGCGGCACGATCAAGCGCTTCACCGAGCATCTCAACCCGCGCGCCGCGCGTGTCGTGGCGCTCAACAAGCCCTCGGACGTGGAGCGCGGGCAATGGTATTTCCAGCGCTATATCGAGCATCTGCCCACGGCGGGCGAGATCGTGCTCTACGACCGCTCGTGGTATAACCGCGCAGGCGTGGAGCGCGTCATGGGCTTTTGCGAGCCGCATGAATATCTCGAGTTCATGCGCGAGACACCCGAGTTGGAGCGGATGCTGGTGCGCTCGGGCATCCGGCTTTTCAAATACTGGTTCTCGGTCACGCAGGGCGAGCAGCGCACCCGCTTTGCCAGCCGCGAGACCGATCCGTTGAAACTCTGGAAGCTGAGCCCCATCGACAAGGCCAGCCTCGACAAGTGGGACGATTACACCGAGGCCAAGGAGGCGATGTTCTTTTACACCGATACCGCCGACGCGCCCTGGACGGTGGTCAAGTCCGACGACAAGAAGCGCGCGCGGCTCAACTGCATGCTGCATTTCCTGAATTCGATCGACTACCCCGGCAAGAATCGCAAGATCGCCCATGCACCCGATCCGCTGATCGTATCGACGGCGCAGCACGTTCTGCACAAGTCCGACCACATCCTGGGCAAGTCGCTGCATCCCGACGCGCGCGCCGGGCGGTGAGGGCGCGGCTCAGGTCGACCGGCTGTCAAGCCAGCGCCGACACCCGGCGTCGACCGCGCGGTGCAAGAGCAGCGTGAAGACCGCCAGCACGATGAGGGCCGCGAACATCAGGTCGATCTTGGCGCGCCCGTTGGCCAGCAGCATCAGATAGCCAAGGCCCTTTGACGCACCCACCCATTCGCCGATGATCGCGCCGATCGGAGCATAGACCGCCGCCAGCCGCAGCCCCGAGGCAAGTCCGGGCAGGGCGGCGGGCACGCGGATATGCCACATGAGCCGCGCGGGGGTCGTCCCCATGACGCGCCCAAGATCAAGAAGCGGCTGCGGCGTGCGCATCAGCGCGTCAAAGAACGCCGACGTGACGGGAAAATAGATGATGAGCAGCGCCATGGCGATCTTGGAGGCAAGGCCATAGCCCAGCCAGAGCGTCAGGATCGGCGCGAGGGCAAAGACCGGGATCGCCTGCGAAAACACCATCATCGGGCGAATGAGCCGACGCGCGACCGGCGAGGCGGCAAGACCGATGGCCGAGGCCCCGCCCAGCACCGCGCCAAGCGCCAGCCCGATGAGCACCTCGGCGGCGGTGATCAGGCCATGTTCGGCGATGAGCGCGCGGCTGCTCCAGAGGGTCTCGGCCACGCGCGCGGGGCCCGGCAGGATGAAGGGCGGCAGGGACGCCAGCACCACCAGCGCCTGCCACAGGCCAAGCGCCAGCGCCACCGTGCCGGCAAGGATCAGGGCGCGGTTCATGCGCCTGTCCCGAGGTCGCGCAGCCGCGCCAGAAGGCTCCCCTGAACGGCGAGGGTGTCGGGATCGTCGACCGCACGCGGGACCGGGCCGGGGGGCGGCGCGACGGTCTCGAGACCGGCCTCGGACAGGATGTGGATGGCGTGGCCCATCCGCGCGGCCTCCCCGGGATCATGGGTCACCATCCACACGGTCCGCCCTGCCAGATGCGCGGCGGCGAGGTCCTGCATCTGCGCGCGCGTGCCCGCGTCGAGCGCCGAAAAGGGCTCGTCCAGAAGGACAATGGGGCGGTCCTCCATCAATGTGCGCGCAAGGGCCACGCGCTGCCGCTGTCCGCCCGAGAGGGTATGGGGACGCTTGCGGGCGTGCGGGCCAAGGCCCATCCGGTCAATGATCGCGCGGGCGCGGGGCAGGTCGGGCGATTGCCCGCGCAGCCGTGCCCCGAGCGCCACGTTTCCCAGCACGTCGCGCCACGGCAGCAGGTCCGCGCCCTGTGCCATGAGCGCGATGCGCCCCGCAAGCGGCCGCCCGTCAGAGGCGGATATGCAACCCTCGAAGCGCGTCACCTCGTCAAGCCCTGCCACAAGCCGCAGCAGCGTGGTCTTGCCCACGCCCGAAGGGCCGAGCAGGCAGGTGATCCGCCCGCCCTCGATCTCGAGGCGCAAGGGGCCAAACAGCCGCTCCGCGCCGATACGGGCGGTGCCGTCGATCAAAAGCGCGGGGGCGGCGCACATGGGCGGTCCTCGGTCAGGGGCGCGCAGGGAGGGGGGCGTGGGCGTGCTCCGTTCCCTCCGCCGGTGCGAGCCGGATCAGGTTCGATGGGTTGGCGCGTGCCTCTCAGCCCTTGCGGGCACCCCAACGGATGCGCGCTGCGTAGCATCGCGGGCGCGCCGGGGCAAGTTTTCCGGCACGCGTTCAGGTTTTGTTAAAGAACGCTTGCGATACTGTGCCCATCGGCGTGGAGAGGGATATGAACGGGTTGATCAACCGCGCGCTCGATTGGTTCGTGCGCGACACGTATGGCGAGGCGCTCCGGCGGGCGCTGGTGGAGGCGCTGTCGCTTGGCGAGGCGGCGTTCGAGCCGCTGATGCCCTGCGCGCCGGAGGTGACCGAGCGGCTGCTCGCGGCGCTGGCCGAGCGGGTGGGGCGCGCGCCCGAGGAGGTGCTGGAGGATCTGGGCACCTATCTGGTCTCGCAGCCGCGCACCGAGGCGGTGCGCAGGCTCTTGCGCTTCGGTGGCGTCGATTTTCTCGATTTCCTGCACTCGCTGGAGGATTTGCCGGATCGCGCGCGTCTCGCCATGCCGGATTTTGCCCTGCCCGAAATCCGGCTTCATCCCGAGATGCCGGGGCTTTACCGGATCGAGGTGGGGGCATGCCCGCGGGCGGGGCTTCCGCTCGGTCCGGTGCTCGTGGGGATGCTCCGGGCGATGGCGGATGACTATGGCGCGCTGGTGCTGATCGGCTCTCGGGGCGCGGATGCCCGGCGCGAGGTGATCGAGGTGCGGTTGCTTGACGCCGCCTTTGCCCACGGGCGCGCCTTTGATCTCGGCGCGGGGCCGGTCGTGCGATGACCGCGGTCGCGGCGCTTGACGCGATGCTCGCGCGGCTTTGCCCGATGTTCGCCCTTGTCGGGCCGACCGGGCATGTGCTGGCCGCCGGGCCGACGCTGGCCCGGGTCCTGGCCCCGCGCGAGAGTGTCGGCGCGCGGTTTCTGGAACTGTTCGAGGTGCTGCGACCGCAGAGTGTCGACACCATGGCCGGGCTGGCTGCGCTGGAGGGGGCGCGGCTCCGGCTTCGGCCACGCACGGGCACCTCTCATGTGCTCAAGGGCGTGGTGTGCCGCCTGCCCGGGGACGGATCGCTTGGCCCTGCGGGCGGCGTGGTCCTCAACCTTTCCTTCGGCATTTCGGTGGTCGAGGCGGTGCGCGATTACGCCCTGACGGGCGCGGATTTCGCGGCGACCGACCCAACCACGGAAATGCTCTACCTGCTCGAGGCCAAGAGTGTGGCAATGGAGGAATCGCGCCGCCTCAATCACCGACTGGAGGGGGCGCGCCAGGCGGCACAGGAACAGGCGCTCACCGACCCGCTGACCGGGTTGCGCAATCGCCGCGCCTTCGACCTTGCGCTTGCGCGACTTCGGGAAACGGACCAACCCTGCGCTTTCCTGCATCTCGATCTCGACCATTTCAAGCAGGTCAACGATACCCAAGGCCATGCGGCGGGGGACCTGGTCTTGCGCGTGGTGGCGCGGCGGATGCTCTCGGTGGTGCGCGTCGACGACATCGTCGCGCGGGTGGGGGGGGATGAATTTGTCCTGCTTCTGCCCGGGATGACGGACAAGGCCGACCTTGATCCTGTCGCGAGGCGGCTGATTTCGGTGATCGAGGAACCGGTGAGCGATGGCGCGCGGTGCCATCGCGTTTCCGCCAGCATCGGGGGTGCCCTGGGCCGGATGCGGGCCGGTGACGAGGCAGAGGCGCTCATGGCTGTGGCTGATCGCGCGCTTTATGCCGCCAAGGACGCCGGTCGCGGTCGCTTCGTGATCGCTCCCGCGCCACCGGTCGCCTCCTCCGCCGCAGCCCGGCACGACGGTCAGGGGGTGGCAATGCGTTCCAGATAGGACCACACATCGCGCGCCTTTTCCGCATCGGGCAATTTGTAGGCCATCTTGCCCCGGGCGGTCGGATCGTCCAGATACGCCCGAAGAAATTCCGTCGCATCGCGCACATAGACGACAAAATCGGCCTCGTTCCAGCGCAAGCCGCGACGACCGGCCTCGATCATCGAGACCGAATAGTGAAATCCCGGCACACTGCCCGCGTGCCGTCCGATCACGCCATGCAGATTGGGGCCCGTCCGCCCGCCGCGTATGATGGTTCGCCCGCTTTGATCCGTCACGGTGTGACAGGCGCGACAATCCTCGAAGAGCTGTGCGCCGCGCTCGGGATCGGCGGCCGAGGCGGGGAGGCCGGGGCCGGTGATCCCGATCAGGCAGATCGCCCAAAGGTTGATTTTCATGATGATCCTTCCCGCGTGACCCTGATCAAGAGTTGGCACAGGCCTCGCAAGACACAACAGGCCATCGCCCTGCATCACAGGCTTGTCATGTCCTCTCACAACGATGTGTGCGGTTGTCAGGCGCGCAGGGGTCAGAGGGCGGGCAGCCGATACATGCCGGCCGACGAAAAGGCGAGCGATTTCCCATCCGCCATCTCCTCGGCAAAGCAGGCGGCAATCGTGCGCAAGGCGGTCTGCCGACCGGTTTGCAGCAAGGTTCGACGCGCAGGCAGCGCCGTGATGCGTCCCGGTTCCAGAACGGCCTGCGACCACAGGAGCGGGTGCAGCTCTTGCAGGTGATCGGCAATGAGCCAGCCAAGACAGCCGTGGATGGTGGCGCGCGCGCGTTCCTGCGCCGCGCTCATCCGCGTGCCGGACCGGCGCGGGGCCAGTGTCAGACCGCAAAAGGCGGCAAGAAGGTTGATCACGTGCTGATCGGGCTTGCGCTGCACGATGGCGCGCAACCCATCGGCGAAACAGGCCGCATCGACGGTGCCAAGCCCGCCCGGATCGAGCGTGAGCGCATCCAGCCAGACCCAGGCATAGCCGCCCTCCCCCCAGGCTGCGCCGGTGCGTGCCGCCGTGCGCCGCGCCTCGGTCTCGATCTCCTGATACGAGCCGAACCGCGCGGGCAACAGGGCCGCGCCGAGGGCGCGCATATGCGCGGGCGTCGCCGGATCGAGATTGATCAACCGGCCATAATCCTCGGCCACCCGCCGTCGTGGTGCGGGCCGCGCGGCCAGAAGGGCGCATTGCGCAAATGCGAGCGAGGGCGCGTCGAGGGCGGCGGCGTCAAGCGGGTCGAGCAGCGCCTCGGCGATCGCGAAATTCTCAAGGAACCGGACCTCTGCCTGTGCCACACCGCTGGTCCGCCAGGCGCGGCCGATATCGACATGGACCTGCGCCAACATGAGCGCGATGGGATAAGAGCCGGCGTGCTCGGTCATGACGGCATGGAGCGCCGCGAGGCCGGCCTCGTCCGGGTCACGGCCATCCGCGATGGCGTGCCCGGCGGCGGCGATGATATCGGCGCGCGCGCCTTGCGCAATGAGGCCCGAGACCATGTCGCCGCCGGGGGTTTGCAGGCGGTTGCGATCGGCCTCGGTGATCCGTTCGGCGAGAACCTCCCAATCCTCTTGCCGGGCACACCGCTGCCCGATGCCGAACCAGTGATCACGCATATGTTCCTCGTCGCTCATTGGCAGCGAGGGCAGCAAAATCCGTTTGCTCAGATCGTCGAGATCGGGTGGGCGCGCAAGCCCGAGACGCCGCAAGAGTCCGAGCAACGGAGCGTGTGCCCGTCGTTTCCGGGGCTTTCGGCGCTCGGTGATCTGCTGCGGCTCAAGGGGGGCGAAATTCATGACGTCTCCGACGGTCTGCATGCGATCCACGCTGCCGTGTCATTTCGGCCAAATCTGGGCGCGGCTGCGGTGATGCCGGGGAATTGGGCGGTGGGGATTGCCACGCGCGGCGCGCTGCGGCAGAGTTGCCCGATGAGATGGGTATTAGTGCTTGTCATGGCGTGGTTTTTTCCGACATCCGGGTTGGCGGAGCCGATTCCGGAGCCGCGCCTGCGCCCGCCGGAGGTGGCGCGCACCGGCACTATTCCGCGCACAAGGTGGGAGCATCGGCGCGATGCCGCGCTCTTCACCCGCTCGGCACTCTCGGCGCTCAAGGCGCATGGCGCGCCGCTTGTGGGCATGGTGCCGCGCGACGTGGCGGACTGGTGCCCGTCCTATCCGCAGGACGACGAGCGCCGCCGCCGTGCCTTCTGGGTGGGGTTTCTGTCGGCGCTGGCCAAGCATGAGAGCACCTTTGATCCGCGCGCGGTCGGCGGTGGCGGGCGGTGGTATGGCCTGTTGCAGATCCTGCCCTCCACGGCGCGCGGCTACGGCTGTCGGGCCGAAAGCGGCGAGGCGCTGCGCCACGGGCCGGACAACCTGTCCTGTGCGATCCGCATCATGGCGCGGACGGTGCCGCGCGACGGCGTGATTGCGGCAGGCGGCGGGGGGGTGGCCGCCGATTGGGGGCCGCTCAAGAGCGCCGCGAAACGCGCCGACATGCAGGGCTGGTTGCGCGCGCAGAGCTATTGCAAGCCGCTCTCGGCGGTGCGGCCGCGCGCGCGGCCTGACAGGTTGGCGCGTGTCACGGATTAGGCGGCGCGAATTCGGCCCAGCATTTCGGTGGTGTCGCGGCTGAGGCCGGGGGTGGCGAGGATGCGGTCAAGCTCTGCCGCGACAAGCGTCTGGCGCGTGCTGTCATAGCGCCGCCATGTCTCGAAGGCCGCGCACATCCGCGCGGTTGTCTGCGGATTGAGCGGATCCAGCGCGATGAGCATATCTGCCATGAGCCGATAGCCGCGCCCCGAAATATGGTGGAAACCGGCAGGATTCGCGGCGAGCGATCCCAGAACGGCGCGAAAGCGGTTGGGGTTGCGGAGGGTGAAATCGGGTTGCCGGGTGAGGGCCTCGGCGGTTTGGGCCGCCTGGTCGGGGGCCGCCTCCAGAACGCGCAGCCCGAACCATTTGTCCATCACCAGCCGGTCATGCGACCATTGGCGATAGAAGGCGTCGCTGGCCGCCGCTCCCGCGTCGGCGCGCAAAAGACAGCCAAGCGCCGCGAGTTGCTGGGTCATGTTGTCGGCGCGGTTGAATTGCGCCTGCGCCCGCGCGCCGCCGTCACGCCGCGTCAGCAGGCCGAGTGCTGCATTGGCCAGCGCGCGCGCACCCACCTGATCGGGATCGGGGCGGTAGGGGGCCGTGACTTGATGGCGGGCATAGAGATCGGCGAGTGTCGTCTCCATCGCCTTGGCGCGGACCTCGTCGAGTGCCTCGCGCGCCTGCCATATGGCTTGCGGGTCGGGCGTCTCTCCGGCGGCGTGGAGGGTCTGGGCCAGGTCGTCCTCGCTTGGCAGGCCAAGGGCGAGGGCGCGAAAGGCCGGGTCGAGCGTCTCGTTGCGGACCATGGCGTGCACGGCGTCGAGATAGGCCGGGTCGGGCGCGGCCCCCGCGCGGATCATCGCCAGAAGGGTCTCGCGCGCCAGCGCGCGCCCGGCCTCCCAGCGGTTGAACGGGTCGGTGTCATGGGCGAAGAGAAAGGCGCGTTCGGCATTGTCCGTAGCTCGTTCAAGGATCACCGGTGCGGAAAAATCCCGCAGGATCGAAGGGATGGGACGCGAGGCTAAACCGTCGAAAGCAAAGCTCTGACGCGGTTCGGTCATTTCCAGAACGGAGGTGCCGTGGATCTCGTCGCCATTGGGGCCAAGCAACCCGATGGCGATGGGAATGACACGGGGGCGTTTGACGGACTGGCCGGGAGTGGGCGGCGTTTCCTGTTCAAAATGAAGCGTATACGTGCCATTGTTGAAGTCGTCCGTGACGCGTAGCCGGGGCGTTCCGGCCTCTTCATACCAAAGCTTGAACTGCGCGAGATCGCGCCCGGTGGTCTCCTCGAAAACCTTCAGCCAATCCTCGATGGTGCAGGCCTGTCCGTCATGGCGGGTGAAATATAGGTCGAGCGCGCTTGCATAGGCGGCGTCACCCACAAGTCGCTTGAGCATGCCGATCAGTTCGGCCCCTTTCTCATAGACGGTTGCGGTGTAGAAATTGTTGATCTCGATGAAACTGTCGGGTCGCACCGGATGGGCGAGCGGCCCCGCATCCTCGCGGAACTGGCGCGCGCGCAGGGTGATCACGTCATGGATGCGCTTGACGGGGGCCGAGCGCAGATCTGCGGTGAACTGAGCGTCGCGAAAAACCGTCAGCCCCTCCTTGAGGCAAAGCTGGAACCAGTCGCGGCAGGTGATGCGGTTGCCGGTCCAGTTGTGAAAGTATTCATGGGCAATGATTGCCTCGATACGTTCGAAATTGGCATCTATAGAGGTCTTTTCAGTGGATAAAACGCAACTTGAGTTGAAAATGTTCAAGCCCTTGTTTTCCATCGCGCCCATGTTGAAGTCGTCCACGGCGACGATGTTGAAGATGTCGAGGTCGTATTCGCGCCCGTAGGCGTCCTCATCCCAACGCATGGATTTCTTGAGCGCCTCCATGCCGAAGGCGCATTTGTCCTCGTCGCCGGGACGCACCCAGATGTTGAGCGCCACCTCGCGGCCCGAGCGGGTGGTGAAGCGGTCGGGATGGGCCACCAGATCGCCCGCCACGAGCGCGAAGAGATAGCTGGGTTTGGGCCAGGGATCGTGCCACTCGGCCCAGCCATCGCCGGAGGCCACGGGATTGCCATTGGACAGCATCACAGGCAGATCGCTTTCGATGCGCACGGTAAAGACGGCCATCACATCGGGGCGGTCAGGATAATAGGTGATCTTGCGGAACCCTTCCGCCTCGCATTGCGTGCAATACATGAGGTTCGACATGTAAAGACCTTCAAGGGCTGTATTTTGTGCCGGGGCGATCTCGACCTCGGCCTCCCAGAGAAAGGGCGCGTCGGGCACGTCCGCGCGCAGCCCCTCGGGCGTTATCTCGGGCGCGACCTCGGCCCCGTCGATGCGCGCGGAAATCAGCCGCAGCCCCTCGCCATGGAGGAAAAAGCCGCGCTCCGCCGCCCCCGGGTTGGGGCGAAAGCGGATGCGGCTCTGCACGCGCGTGGCCTCCGGCACAAGACGGAAGGTGAGATGCACCTCGTCCACAAGCCACGCGGGCGGCGTGTAATCCTTGAGATAGACGGGCTGCGGCGTGGCGTCCTTCATCGGGCTCTCCTCATGCTTTGGGGGCAGGGTAAGCGCGTGCGCGCCGGGCTGCAACGGGGCTTTCCAAGCCGCGCGGCACGGCTATGTTGCCACCCATGGAAAGGCCGGTGATCTGTTGGTTCAAGCGCGATTTGCGGGTGGAGGATCACCCGGGCCTGGCGCGTGCCGTGGCGCTTGGCCCGGTCATTCCGCTTTATATTGTGGAGCCGGCGCTTTGGGAGGCCCCCGATGCCTCGGGGCGGCATTATGCGTTTCTGGCGGAGTGTCTGGATAGTCTGCGCGCGGGGCTTGCGGCGGCGGGGGTGCCTCTGGTGATCCGGGTCGGCCGCGCCGTGGAGGTGCTGGAGGGGTTGCGCGCGGCGCAGGGCGTGGGCGCGCTGGTGAGCCATGAGGAGACCGGCAATGCGCTGAGCTATGCGCGCGACCGCGAGGTGGCGGCGTGGGCGCGGGCGCAAGGGGTGGTCTGGCACGAGGTGCCGCACTGCGCGGTGGTGCGGTGCCTGCCGAGCCGGGACGAATGGAGCGCGCGGCGCGACGCCTTCCTGCGCGCGCCGCTTGTCCCGCCCCTTCGGGCGGGCCGCGCGGTGGCGGGGGTCGAGAGCGAGGGCCTGCCCGGTGCGGCGGCGCTTGGCCTTGATGATCCCTGCCCCGAGCGGCAAAGGGGCGGGCGACGCGCGGCCATCGAGCGGCTGGACAGCTTTCTGGCGACGCGCGGCAAGCACTATACACGCGCCATGTCCTCGCCGCTGGCCGGGGCGGCGGCCTGCTCGCGTCTTTCGCCACATCTGGCCTTCGGGACGCTCTCGGTGCGCGAGGCAGTGCAGGCGGGCGCGCGCGCGCCAGAGCGGCGCGGGGCCGATTGGGCGCGCGCGATGCGCTCGTTTCAGGCGCGGCTGGCGTGGCGCGACCACTTCATCCAAAAGCTGGAGGATGCACCCTCGATCGAGCATCGTTGCCTGCACCCGGCCTATGAGGGGCTGCGCCCGTGCGTTCCGGAGCCTGCGCGGCTGGCGGCCTGGGCGAAGGGCGAGACGGGGCTGCCCTTTGTCGATGCCTGCATGCGGTCGCTGATCGCGACGGGATGGCTCAATTTCCGGATGCGCGCGATGCTGATGGCGGTGGCGTCCTATCATCTCTGGCTGGACTGGCGCGCCACGGGGCCGGTGCTGGCGCGGTATTTCACCGATTACGAGCCGGGGATTCACTGGTCTCAGGTGCAGATGCAATCGGGCACCACGGGGATGAACACGATCCGCATCTACAATCCCGTCAAGCAGGGGCTGGATCAGGACGCGGGCGGCGCGTTCACGCGGCGCTGGCTGCCCGAGCTTGGCGACGTGCCCGACCGGTTCCTGCACCGGCCCTGGGAGTGGGAGGGGGCGGCGGGTCTGCTGGGCCGCCGTTATCCCGCGCCGGTGGTGGAGCCGATGGCGGCGGCGCGGGCGGCGCGAGAGGCGGTCTGGGCCTGTCGGCGGGCGCATGAGGGCGATGCCGAGACCGCCCGGATCGTGGCCAGACACGCCAGCCGCAAGCGCGCGCCGCGCCGCCGGACGCGCGATCCGGCGCAATTGAGCCTTGATCTCTAGATGGCACGGATGCGCCGAAAGCCGGATCTGCCGGTCAAGACCTGTGCGACCTGCGGCCGCCCGATGGTCTGGCGGCGCAAATGGGCGCGCGTCTGGGATGCGGTGCGCCATTGCAGCGAGCGGTGCCGCCGCGCGCGTGGTGTGGACGACATCGCCGCCGCCGACCGGGATGCAGATGGCCGATAAGACAGGCGACGCCGCCCACGAGCCCCAGTCTCGCGCAGGGAAGTGACCAAACCGTGCATGAAATCCGCGCAAATTCGCGCAACTGCACGAAAACCTGTGCGCGCGGTGATCTTTTGTTATTCCGTTTTGCCATATATTTGGGTCAAGGTTTCACGAACGACCAGAAAGACACGCATCATGGCCCGCCCGATCGTCGGTATCATCGGCAACCAGTATCAGATCGACAACCGCTATCCGACCCATGCGGGCGGGACGATCAATTCGTCGGCGGTGGCCGAGGTGGCGGCGTGTCTGCCGCTGATCATCCCCTCGGATCCGCGCTATGTCAGCGTGGCCGAGTTGCTGGAGGTGTGCGACGGCTTCCTGCTCACGGGCGGGCGGCCCAATGTCCACCCCGAGGAATATGGCGAGGCCGCAACCGAGGCGCATGGGGCCTTTGACCGGGCGCGCGACGCGATCACGCTGCCGCTGGTGCGCGCCTGCATCGAGCGCGGCCAGCCGTTTCTGGGCATTTGCCGGGGATTTCAGGAGGTGAACGTCGCGCTTGGCGGCACGCTGCACCCCGAGATTCGCGATCTTCCGGGGCGCGACAATCACCGGATGCCGCCCGACGGCACGATGGAAGAGCAGTTCGCGCTGCGCCACAAGGTGCGTTTTGCGACGGGCGGCGTGTTCCACCGGTTGATGGGGGCCGAGGAGGTGATGACCAACACGCTGCACGGGCAGGGGATCGTGCGCCCCGGGCGCGGTGTGGTTATCGACGGCTGGGCGCAGGACGGCACGCCCGAGGCGCTTTATGTCGACGGGGCAAAGGGCTTTACCCTCTCGGTGCAGTGGCACCCGGAATACAATGCCGCCAATGATCCGGTCAGCCGCCCGCTCTTTGCGGCCTTCGGCGATGCGGTGCGGGACTGGGCGGCGGGGCAGGGCGCGCCGCTGCGGCGCCGCGCCTGAGCGCTCAGATCTCCCACATGCCCAGACGGTCCTGCAAAAGCGCCGCCTCGCGCGCCTTGAGGCAGGTGCGCGCGGTTTCACGGTGCCGCCCCGGCGCGCTGCGCAATTCGGGGAAGACCGCGAACAGCTCCTCGCGGGCCGCGTCATCGACCGCCGAAAGGGCGGTATCGCCGGCAAAGAAGCTCTCGGTGGCGATGCCGTCGGCATAGATCACCTCGTGGCGGTCGAACATGACATGGACATAGGTGACTGCCGCACAAGGGCTGAACCGCACGTCGCGCCCGTTCACCAGATGCTTTGCGGCGACCAGAACTTCGCGCTCGCCAAAGAGCAGTTCCGCCTTGTAACCGGTGAAAAGCACGCGGTGCTGTGGTGAAACGATCAGCCCGCTGCCCCCCATCACCGACGGCGCGATTTCCACCGGCGTGAACCGGTCCGTGCCCGGCACGGTGCGCTGCCCGGTCCAGCGGACGTGCTGAGGCCCGTGATCGCGCGTGACCACCAGATCGCCGGGGCGCAGCGTCTCGACGGGCCGTTCGCCGCGCGGGGTGAGGATCCGCGCGCCGGGGGTGAAGCAGATGATGTTCTCGATCTCCGAGAAATTGACCACCACACCGTTGAACGTGAACGTCCCCGAAAGCCCGCCAGCCGTGTCGTCGGGATTGGTAAAGGTGATGTCGCCACGCCCGATCCCGGGCGTCAGCCGCAGCGTATCGCCGGCCGTCTCGCCGCCTTCGCCGCCGATGATGGTGATCGTGGCGGTATCGACCTCGCCCGGATCGCTCAGAATAAAGGTATCGTCGCCATCCCCGCCCTCGGCGCTGTCGCCCTGGCTGACAGTGATCGTGTCATTGCCTGTGCCGCCAAAGAGCGTGTCCGGGCCGATGCCGCCATCGAGGCTGTCATCGCCCGCATCGCCAAAGAGCAGGTCTGCGTCGTCGAGGCCGAAGATCGTATCGTTGCCCTCGCCGCCCATGACGGTATCATCGCCAAGGCCCGCTAGGATCAGGTCATTGCCCGCGCCTGCATCTATGACATCGTCATTGTCATTGTTGCGGCTGTCGGCATTGTCCACCCGGTCGCCTTCAGGGTCGCCGGTATAGCTGACGTCGATGGTGTCGTCGCCTGCCGTGCCCTCGACACTGTAATCGGGCTGGAAAATGCCCATGGCCGCAAGCGCGTCATGATCGGTGATCGCGGTCGGATCGACGCCAATGAGGGTAATGCTCTCGCCGCCCGGAAAGCTGAGGACGGCATTGCCATCAGGATCGCTGCCCACCGTCACATCGGCCACGTTGACCGGGTCGCCATTGGCATCGGTGAGGCCCGAGAGATCAAGCTGATCCCGGCCCGTGAATGTGCCGTCACCATTGTCGATGGGCGCGGCAAAGCCGGTAATCGTGTCGGCCCCGTCGCCATCGGCGAAGATCACGGTATCGACCGCACCATCGCCCGCTCCGACATCGAAGCTGTCATCGCCCGCGCCGCCATCGACGGTATCGGCACCGGCACCGGTGCTGACGCTATCGTTGCCGCCGGACCCCAGCACCAGATCGTTGCCAGAGCCGAGGATGATGGTCTCGATCTCGTTGAACTGCGCCGTTTGGGTGCCGTTCGAGAGCGTGCCCTGTTCGGGATTGCCCGGATCGCCCGCCGTGAGGTCAAGCACGGTATCCTGCGTGACCGCGCCCGCGTCGAGCGTGTCGCCGCCCGAGCCATTTGACCAACCGTCGATCGTGTCATTTCCGAAATCATCCTCCATCAGGATGAGATCGTCACCTTCTGCGGCAAAGATGAAATCGTCGCCGGTTCCGCCCGCGAGCGTGTCGTTGCCGCCACCCGCGCTGATTTCGTCATTGCCCGCGCCACCGTCGACAAAGTCCTCACCGTCATCGCTTCCGGCGAGAAGGGTGTCGTTGCCGTCACCGCCCATCAGCGTGTCATTCCCGACCGAGCCGTCGATGTAATCATCGCCCGCGCCACCGCTCAGGACGTCGTTGCCGAACCAGGACTCGATGCTGTCATCGCCCGCACCGCCGTCGATCGTGTCATCGCCCGTGCCGCCAAAGAGCGAATCGGCGCCGCCGCCGCCCAGGATCAGATCATTGCCGGCCTCGCCATGAAGTTCATCCGTTGCGACAGAGCCGATCAAAGTGTCATTGCCCGCCCCGCCATATGCGAGGTTGACATCGCTACTCGAGTCGCCGGCACCGGCGAAATTGTTGTTGTCATTGCCGGTGACGATCAGGTCGTCGCCCGCACCGCCAAAGATCGTGTCATTCCCGGCATTGCCAACCAGCGTGTCATTGTCATCACCGCCATACAGAAGATCGGCACCCCCACCGCCCAGGACAAGATCATCCCCCAGACCGGCGAACACGGTGTCATTGCCCGCACCCGCCTCGATCATATCGTCGTTCGAGCCGTCGGCAGCATCGCCCGCATCGACCATGTCGCCTTGCGGGTCGCCGGTATAGGCGGCGTCGATCAGGTCATCGCCTGCCGTGCCCTCGACGATGAAATCGGGGATGATCAGGTTTTCGATATCGGTATAATTGATGTTGGCCGTTTCAGCGCTGCGGCTCAGGGTGATTTGACCGCTGAAGCCCGGATTGCCGTTCGTTTCGGGGTTCTGGGTCATGCTGGAAACGGTCCAGCCATCCGCGATCAGCGCCGAAAGATCGAGCGTGTCGTTGTCCACACCGCCAGAGCCGCCATCGACGTTGACGTTGTAGACGCCGGTGGGGTCGGTGGCGGTAACGATGATCAGGTCGGCGTCGTCGCCCCCTTGACTGCTGTCATTGCCGCCCGAGGTGAGGATCGTGTCATTGCCCGCGCCGCCGAAGATGGTATCGGACCCGGTGCCGCCGTCGATCAGGTCATCGCCGGTCCCGCCGTCGATCACGTCGCCGCCGCCGCCGCCAAGGACCGTGTCATTGCCGCTGCCGCCCAGCAACGTGTCGCCGCCGTCGCGCCCGTCGATGAAATCGTCGCCCGCGCCGCCGTCGATGATGTTGGTGGTGGTGCCGCCGTCGAAAACGCCGTCGAACCCGATCAGCGTATCGTCGAAATCCGAGCCGATGATCCCGTCGACCCCTGACAGCACGTCGCCGGTTGCATCGCCGCCCGTGGCGGTCATGGTGCCGAGGTCGACGTTGACCGCCCCTGCCGAGGCGGAATAGTCAATCACGTCGAGTCCTGAGCCGCCGTCGAGTGTATCCGCCCCCGCGCCGCCGATCAGGGTGTCGTCGCCTTCGGCGCCGAACAGGCTGTCATTGCCCATGCCCCCGCTGAGAACATCATTGCCGATCCCGGCAATGAGCGTGTCATTCCCCGTGCCGCCAATGAGCGTGTCATTCCCCGCTTCGCCCACAAGACTGTCGTCGCCTGCCTGGCCCTCGAGCAGGTCGTTGCCGTCGCCGCCAAACACCGTGTCATTGCCGACACCCGCGCGCACCGTGTCGTTACCTGCGCCTGCCTCGACGAAGTCGTTGTTGCTGGCGTCGGAATGGTCGAAGCCGTCGATGACATCGCCCTCGGGATCGCCGGTATAGTCGGCGTCGATCAAGTCGGCCTCCGCGGTGCCTTCGACGACGAAATCCGGGGGCGTGGCCGTTGTTTCGATGGTGATGAAACCGGTGGCGGGATTGCCGGCGCTGTCCACCGTTGAATAGGTGAGGGTGTTCGATCCGATATCGCCATCGGTGGTCACGGTGATCGTGCCGTCGGCGTTCACGGTCACCTGCTCGCCCGTGTTCAGGGTGACCGTATCGCCGGGGATGACGGCCTTGTTGTTGATGTGGGTGATCGAGTGGCCGCTGCCCTGATCATTGGCCAGGATGTTGTGAACCTGCGTCGTGTTGGGCCCCTGGGCGAGGATGTCCTCTTGCGCGATGTTCGCGGTCTGGACCGAATTGCCCATGATCAGAAGGTTCGAATCGAGGCTGGCGTCACCACCGTCCGCGATACCGATGCGGATCGTGTTCTCCGCCCCCGCGGTCACCGGCGCGGTCAGCGACAGGATGACGGTCGAGCCGTCCATTTCCGTGTTGAAGGTGTCGGCGGTATCGGGGTTGTCCAGATAGAGGTTGGAATTCGATGTGTCATTGATCGTGTCGATCGAGACATTCGTGGTCGTCCCGCCGAACTCCAGCGGCACGAGGGTGCCATTGACCCACACGCCGACCGTGTCGTTCACGCCGCCATTGACGAATTCCAGATATTCCTCTGACGAAAACACAAGCTGCATCGTCAGCGTGTCGCCGACCGGAATGAACGTGGCCTCCAGAAACGCGCCATCGAAGGTCGCTTGCCCCGACACGTTGTTCATGTCCGCGTCGCCATCCACGCCGCCGGACGTATCCGTGGTGGTGTTGGAGCGAATGTTGGTATCCGTCGTGCCCGAGTTGTTGGTGATATCGATGGCTTTGCCGGTCGACAGGAGCACGCCGGTATCCGCCGGGCTGAGTTCGCCCAAGGTCGTGTTGCCGCCCGTATACGTGCCCGATGACAGCGGATCGCCGGAATAGGTGGCCGACACGACGGTCACCCCGTCGCCGAACATCGTGTTGGCCATGTCGAGCGCCGTCGCGCCCGTATTCACACTCAGTTCACTCGCTATCGGCATCTGAACCTCTTGCACCACTATCAGGATGCGGCCGTTCACGCCGCATCATCGTCTCAATTCATGGGAATCCGATTAACCGCCGCTTGAGGCGCAACTATGTTGCCATGGGGGCGAAGCTCCTGTCGTGGGAGCGCATTTGCGCCACATTCAGGCGGCCATCGGTGTGGGTTCGCGCGTCGCGTGCAACAGCTGCGCCTCATGCGCCTTCAGGCAGGTGCGCGCTGTCGCGCCATGCAGGCCCGGATTGCTGCGCAGGCCCGGAAAGACGCGGAACATGTCCTCGCGCGCGGCCTCGGAGATCGCCGACAGCCCCATGTCGCCCGCATGAAAGCTCTCGGTCGCGGCACCCTCGGCATAGATCACCTCGTGACGGTCGAACATGAGATGGAGGTAGGTGACTGCGGACCGCGGGGCGAGGGTCACGTCGCGCCCGTCGATCAGGTGCCTGGCGGCGACCAGAACCTCGTCCGTGCCAAAGAGCAGCTCGGCCTTGTAGCCGGTAAAGAGCACCCGGTGCTGCGGCGAGACCAGAAGCGGCGCGGTCGCCCCGTCGAGCACACGCGCCGCGATCCTGACGGGGGCAAAGCGGTCGTGGCCGGGCACGGTGCTCGACCCGATCCAGCGGATCGGTTGCGGGCCATTGTCGCGGGTGATCACCATATCGCCCGGGCGCAGCGTCTCGATGGCCCGTGCGCCCTGCGGCGTCAGGATCCGCGCGCCGGGGGTGAAACAGATGATGTTCTCGATTTCCGAGAAATTGACCAGCGTGCCGTCGGGCGTGGTGAAGAAGCCCGACAGCCCCCCCGCCGTGTCATCGGTATTGGTAAAGGTGATGTCGGCCTTGCTGACATTCGGCGTCAGAAAGAGCGTATCGCCATTGGTCTCATCGCCCTCGCCGCCGGTGATGGTGATCGTGCCGCCCGCCGCCGCGAAATCCTGCAGGATGAAGAGATCGTCGCCATCGCCGCCAAAGAGCGTGTCACCCTGACCGATGGTGATCGTGTCATTGCCGCCGCCGCCGAAGACAAGGTCATTGCCCGCGCCGCCATCGAGAAAATCGTCGCCCGGCGCCGTCTCGACCCCGAGGATGAGCGGGCTGCTGTCAAGGCTTTGGGCGGTGCCGCCCGGCGGCGTGATCGTCCCCGACAGGACCTGCTGGCCGGCATTCTCCCAGAACCGCACCTCGATCGTGTAGACCTGATTGGCCTCGAGCGTCACATCGCCCCAACGGGTCGCGGCCGCCTGGTGGAAATCGTTGTCGAGGAAGGGGCCGTTGTTGCCGCTCTGGTTGGTGAAGTCGAGCGCATTGCCCTGGCTGTCGAGAATGCGGATGGTCGATCCGTCATCCGAGGTGGTGGTGAAGCGGTAGGTGCCCGCATCGGGCGAGAACAGCGTCGATGTCAGGATCACCCCGAAATCGTTGGGGTCGGCCTGCCCGGTGGCGGCCTGCCCGAGCGGGGTGATGTTGAGCGTGTCGGTGGTGCCCGACCCGGCCAGCGTGCCGCTCTCGATGGTGAAGGCCTGCCCGTTGGCGGAGGTGAAATCCTGCGTGAAGACCTCATAGGCCCAGCGGGCCGAGGCACCGTCGCCAAAGAGCGTGTCGGCCCCGTTGCCACCCAGCACCGTGTCATTGCCCGCGCCGCCGGTCAGCGTGTCGTTGCCGCCCTCACCGAGCAGGCTGTCATTGCCCGCGCCGCCGAGGATGGAATCGGCGCCGGTGCCGCCGAACACCGTGTCATCGCCAAGCCCCGCGAACACCGTGTCATTGCCCGCGCCCGCCTCGATCACATCGGCATTGCCGCCACCCACCCCATCATTGTTGTCGACCCGGTCCGAGCCGTTGGGGATCGGTTCGATGTAACCTGCGTCGATCAGGTCATTTCCCGCCGTGCCCTGCACGATACCGTCGTCGATCCCGATATCGGCGCGGTCTGCCCCGAGGTTCGTGTTGGTGGAGGTATCGACCGTATTGAAGGTGACGGATTCGATCGGGCGCGCTGTCAGGGCCGCGATATTGCCCGCATTCGCGGCGGTCGTGTTGAGCGGCGGGGCAAGGAAGAGATGGCCGGTCGTGTCCTGAGCCAGCACCGCGAGAAATGACGCGGTCGTGCCATCGGTATAGGTGATGGTCGCATTGTAGGTGGACAGACCGTCAAAGATGAAGGTCTGCGGTCCATTGCCGATATCGGTGGTGAACTGGTCGTTCGTCACCGCATTGTTCATGTCGAGCGCACCCGCCGCCCCACCATTGTCGATGGTCGTGGTGCGCGTGACCTGCTGAAAGAGCGGGTTTGCCGGGGATCCGAAGGTCAGCCCGGTAAAGAGCGCAGCCCCCTCGGCGTTGCTGTTGCCCTCGGTCGGATCGAGGATAAGGCTCGATTGTCCCAGGTAGATCCAGTTGAATGTCGTCGGCATCCCGGTAACCCGCACATTTTGCGCAAAAGCGCGTGACTGTTTCCAAAACGGATACGGCCTGACTGCGGCGGGATTTTTAGCTCGGTGCGTTGAATTTTAGGCAAATTGAGGCGGAAATCGGGTTTTGCCGCCGTGGGGTTGCGCGTCGCCGCTCAGGTGACGGCGGCGCGTGTGCGATATTCGGGCCGGTCCCAGAGGCGGCCTGCCATGACCTCGGACAGGTGTCGCGCGGCGGCGCGCACCTCGTCCGCACCCAGATAGAGCGGGGTAAAGCCGAAGCGCAGGATGTCGGGCGCGCGGAAATCGCCGATCACGCCGCGTGCGATGAGCGCCTGGATGATGGCATAGCCCTCGGCGTGGCGGAACGATACCTGAGAGCCGCGCCGGGCCGGATCACGCGGGCTGGCGAGGCTCAGCATCGGGCAGGCGGCCTCGACCTCGGAAATGAAAAGCTCCGACAGTTCGATCGAGCGCGCGCGCAGCGCGGCCATGTCCACCCCCTCCCAGAGATCGAGCGCCGCATCGAGCGCGGCCATCGCCAGCACCGGTGGCGTCCCGACGCGCATCCGCTCGATGCCCGGGCCGGGGCGGTATTCCTGCTCGAACGCGAAGGGCGCGTCATGGCCGAGCCAGCCCGAAAGGGCTGGAAAGGCGGCCTCGGCATGGCGCGGCGCGACATGGATGAACGCAGGCGCGCCGGGGCCGCCATTGAGATATTTATAGGTGCAGCCGACGGCGAAATCCGCGCCCGCGCCCGCCACATCCACGGGCAGCGCGCCCGCGCTGTGCGCGAGATCCCAGACCGTGAGCGCCCCCGCCGCATGGGCGCGCGCGGTCAGGTCCTTCATGTCATGCAGGCGGCCCGTGCGGTAATCAACCTCGGTGATCAGCGTGACGGCCACCTCTTCGGTGATCGCGTCCGCCACCTCTTCGGGGGCCACCACGCGCAACTCGTGGCCTTGGCCGAGCGCCTTTATCAAACCTTCTGCCATGTAAAGATCGGAGGGGAAATTGCCGCTGTCCGAAAGGATCACGCGGCGGTCGGGGCAGAGCGCAAGGGCTGCGGCGAGCGCCTGATAGACCTTGACCGAGAGCGTATCGCCCAGCACGACATGGCCCGGCTCCGCCCCGATCAGCCGCGCGATCCGGTCGCCAAGCCTGCGCGGTTGCGCCATCCACCCGGCCCGGTTCCAGCCGGTGATCAGCATCTCGCCCCATTCGTCGCGCATCACCCGTGCCATGGCCGCCTCGGCGGCGCGGGGCAGGGGACCCAAGGAGTTGCCGTCGAGATAGATTACCCCCTCGGGCAGGTGGAACATGGCGCGGGTAGCGGTGAAATCGGTCATGGTCTGTCTCCTGCTCCCTGCGTCCGAAGGACACGCGCCGTCATTGCCCGGCGCGACCGGGCAATCTCCGGCCTCCCGCCTTGGGGGAGATGCTCCGGTCGGGCCGGAGCATGACGCGCGCCCGGGGCGATGGTGTCCCGCCCGCTCAAAACTGCCCGCCTGCAATCTCGATGGCCTGACCGTTGACGCTCTGCGATCCCGGCCCGCAGAGCCAGAGCACGGCCTGGGCCACCTCCTCGGGGGCGATGAGCCGGTTGTGGCGATTTGCGCTGACCATCATGGCGCGCGCCTCGTCGGGCGAGACGCCGGCGCGATCAGAAATGGCGGTCACGTTGCGGCTGACGATCTCGGTATCGACATAGCCGGGGCAGATGGCGTTGAATGTCAGGCCCGTGCCGAGGTAATCTTCGCTCAGGGATCGGATGAGACCGATCATCCCGTGTTTGCTGGCCGAATAGGCCGCCGCCCCCTTCAGACCCTTGAGCCCGGCAATCGAGGAAATGGCGATCACGCGGCCCCACTCCGCCTTGCGCATGTCGTGCAGACATTCGCGCACCGTGTAGAACGCGCCGTCGAGATTGGTGGCCATGATCTGCCGCCAGAACGCGGCGTCGGTCTTGTGCAGGGCGCGCCCCTCGGCCAGCCCCGCGTTGGGGATGCAGATCTGCACCGGGCCGCGCGCGGCGACGGCGGCCTTGACGCCTGCTGTCACCTGCGCCTCGTCGGTCACGTCCATGACCAGCGGGTGAAGCCTGCCGCCTGCCGCCTCGTCCAGCACGGCGCCGCGCCGGCCGGTGATCGTGACCTCGGCCCCCGCACCCGCAAGTGCGCGCGCGATGGCCAGCCCGATGCCCGAGCCTCCGCCGGTGACAAGGGCATGTTTTCCGTCGAGTTTCATGGGGGCCTCCGGGTTGCCTGGGGGGAGCGTAGCGGTGACAGGGGGCGCGGCCAAGGGGGAGGTTCGGAATGGGGGGCTAAGGGGGACGTTGGATGCTTGGTGCTCTTGCGCGGCTCTCTTCTGCCATCCCCTTCCGGCCAAAAACTCCCATGCAACCATTCGCCCTTTTGACATCGTCCTTCCGCCGTGCATTCTGCCCGCGACACCCCATACCGGAGCGTTGCCACAATGCTGAAATGGATCGACATGCCGCCTGTCTGGCTGGCCGGGTTCTTGGCTCTCGCCTGGGGGCAGGCCACGTATTTTCCGATGGGGCTGCGCCTTGGCGGTGGCTGGGTCGATTTCGTGGGGGGGCTGCTGCTCGGCGCGGGCCTCTTGCTCATCGCGCTGGCGGCGATGGAGTTTCGCCGCCACAAGACAACCATCGTGCCGCATGAGACGCCCGCGCGGCTGATCACCTCGGGGATATTCAAGCGCACGCGCAACCCGATCTATCTGGGCGATGCGCTGATCCTTGCGGGGCTGATCCTGCGCTGGGAGGCGGTGCTGGCGCTGCCGCTGATTCCCGTCTTCGTCTGGGTGATCGAGAAACGCTTCATCGAACCCGAAGAGAACCGGATGCGCCGGACCTTCCGTGCCGATTTTGCACGCTACTGCGAAAAAACGCGGCGCTGGGTGTAATCCCTGCGGCAAAGTTGATATCGCCAGTCGGGAAAGAGTGTGAAATAACCGCTTTCGGACAAACCATCGGGCCCCGCATTGCCGGGGCCTACTGCACATGATCTGCCAGAGGGGGAGATGACAGGTGAAGATCGGAACGCCTAAGGAGGTGCTGGACGGCGAGAACCGGGTGGCGATGACGCCCGATTCGGCGCTTCAGCTACAAAAGCTGGGTCATAGCTGCGCCATCGAGAGTGGTGCGGGCGCGCGCGCGGGGTTCACCGATGCGGCCTATGAGGCCGCCGGGGTCGAGGTGATCAAGACCGCCGCCGCGCTCTGGAAAGAGTGCGACATCGTCGCCAAGGTGCGCATTCCCACCGAGACCGAGCTCAAACGGCTGCGCGAGGGGCAGACGCTGATCACCTTCTTCAACCCGGCGGGCAATGCCGAGGGGCTGGAGACGGCCGCGAAAAAGGGTGCCACGGTCATCGCCATGGAAATGGTGCCGCGCATCAGCCGCGCGCAGAAGATGGACGCGCTCAGTTCCATGGCCAATATCGCGGGCTATCGCGCCGTGATCGAGGCCGGGAACAATTTCGGCCGCTTCTTCACCGGGCAGATCACGGCGGCGGGCAAGGTGCCGCCCGCCAAGGTGCTCGTGGTGGGCGCGGGCGTGGCGGGGCTGGCGGCCATCGGCACGGCGACAAGCCTTGGCGCGATCACCTATGCGTTCGACGTGCGCCCCGAAGTGGCCGAACAGGTCGAATCGATGGGCGCGCAATTCGTCTATCTCGATTTCGAGGAAGCGCAGCAGGACGGTGCCGCCACCGGCGGCTATGCCTCTGTCTCCAGCCCCGAATTCCGCGAGGCGCAGCTTGCCAAGTTCCGCGAACTGGCCCCCGAGATGGATATCGTCATCACCACGGCGCTGATCCCCAACCGCGAGGCGCCGGAGCTTTGGACCGAGGACATGGTGAAATCCATGAAACGCGGTTCCGTGATCGTCGATCTGGCCGCCGAGAAGGGCGGCAACTGCAAGTTGACGGTGATGGACGAGAAGATCGTCACCGAGAACGGCGTGACGATCATCGGCTACACCGATTTCCCGAGCCGGATGGCCGCGCAGGCCAGCACGCTTTATGCCACCAACATCCGCCACATGATGACCGACCTCACCCCCGACAAGGATGGCGCGGTCAATCACAACATGGAAGATGACGTGATCCGCGGGGCCACCGTTACCCACAAGGGCGAAGTGACCTGGCCGCCGCCACCGCCCAAGGTCGCGGCCATCGCCGCCGCCAAGCCCAAGGAAAAGGCCAAGGAGCTGACCCCCGAGGAGAGGCGCGCGAAGGAAATCGCAACCTTCAAGGCGCAGACCAGGCAACAGGTGACCCTGCTGGCTATCGGTGCGGCGCTCCTGCTCGCGGTGGGTCTGGTGGCCCCGGCCAGCTTCATGCAGCATTTCATCGTTTTCGTGCTGGCGGTCTTTGTCGGCTTCTCGGTGATCTGGAACGTGAGCCACAGCCTTCACACGCCGCTGATGGCGATCACCAACGCGATCTCGTCTATCATCATCCTCGGCGCGCTGGTGCAGATCGGCTCAAGCTCTGTGCTCATCACGATCATGGCCGCGTTCGCAGTGTTCATGGCCGCCATCAACATCTTCGGTGGCTTCCTCGTGACGCGGCGGATGCTCGCCATGTTCCAGAAATCATAAGGCGGAGGGCGAGATGGATTTCGGTTTCACGATTGCGGCCTATGCGGTCGCGGCGGTGCTCTTCATCCTCAGCCTTGGCGGTCTGAGCGGGCAGGAGAGCGCCAAGCGCGCCATCTGGTATGGCATTGTCGGCATGACCATCGCGGTTCTGGCGACGCTGATCGGGCCGGGGCAGGGGCTGTGGCTTCTGTCGGTGGTGATGATCGGGTTGGGCGCGGTGGTCGGGCACCAACTGGCCACACGGGTGCAGATGACGCAGATGCCCGAACTTGTGGCGATCATGCACAGCCTTGTCGGCCTTGCGGCGGTCTTTGTCGGCTTCAACGCCGATATCGAGATCGGGCGCGTGGCGGCGGCCTTTGCCGGCGCGAACCTGCCCTATCCGCAGCCCGAGACGGTGGCGGCGGAAGCGGCGGCCTTCGCCAAGACGTTCTCCGGCTTTGCCGCCATCGTCGCCAAGAAGACGGCGGTGGAGGTCACCATCCTGCGGGTGGAGCTTGTGCTCGGCATCTGGATCGGCGCGGTCACCTTTACCGGCTCGGTCATTGCCTATGGCAAGCTGGCGGGCAAGGTGAATTCGGCGGCCAAGCAGCTTCCGGGCGGGCACATGCTCAATGCCGGTGCGGCGGCGCTGTCGCTGGTGTTCACGCTCATGTATCTGGGCGGCGCGGGAAGCTGGACGCTTGTGCTGCTCACGCTGCTGGCGCTTTTCATCGGCTATCACCTGATCATGGGGATCGGCGGCGCGGACATGCCGGTGGTCGTCTCGATGCTCAACAGCTACTCGGGCTGGGCGGCGGCGGCGATCGGTTTCAGCCTTGGCAATGACCTCCTGATCGTGGTCGGCGCGCTTGTCGGCTCCTCGGGTGCGATCCTGAGCTACATCATGTGCAAGGCGATGAACCGTCAGTTCGTGAGCGTGATCCTGGGCGGGTTCGGCGGGGCCTCGGGGCCTGCCGCCGAGATCGAGGGCGAGCAGATCGCCATCGACGCCGATGGTGTGGCAAGCGCGCTCAACGAGGCCGACAGCATCATCATCATTCCGGGCTATGGCATGGCGGTGGCGCAGGCGCAGGGGGCGGTCTCGGAACTGACCCAGAAACTGCGCGCAAAGGGCAAGAATGTGCGCTTCGCCATTCACCCGGTGGCAGGACGCTTGCCGGGGCATATGAACGTGCTTCTGGCCGAGGCCAAGGTGCCCTATGACATCGTGCTGGAGATGGACGAGATCAACGAGGATTTTCCCTCGACCGATGTGGTCATCGTCATCGGCTCCAACGATATCGTCAATCCGGCGGCGCAGGACGATCCCAACTCGCCCATCGCCGGCATGCCGGTGCTGGAATGCTGGAAGGCGAAACAGGTGTTCGTGTCCAAGCGTGGGCAGGGCACCGGCTATTCCGGGATCGAGAACCCGCTGTTCTACAAGGAAAACACACGCATGTTCTACGGTGATGCCAAGGCCAGCGTGTCGAGCCTCTTGCCCAAGATCGAGTGATCGGGGCAAGGACCTGAGACAGGGGGCGTGGCCTGCGGGCCGCGCCCTTTTCGTGTGCTGCGACGCGTGGTGGCGTCGCAAGATCGAGTATTTTTTGAACGATGAAGGGCAGGGCGCGCGTGGTATGCGGTGGTGTGCGGCTAAGGCTCTGTGTTTGAAGGAAAAACCACTTTGAGTCGGGCGCAGGGCGCGCTAGATTGCGCGCGGACAAGGAGACAGGCCATGCCGCCCATCGAGGATCATCCGCTGCGCTACATGCTCTCCAACGAGTTGCACGCGCGCCCCTTTCCGACGCTGACCGCGCCCTCTACCGCCGTGTTTCTGGCGATCAAGCAGCCGCAGGATGCGGCCAAGCGCGACCGGGCGGCGGACATGGCGCATCTGGTGGCGCTTCTCGAGCGTTACGGCGTCAAGCATCCGCAACCGGGGGCCACGCATTATTCCGGCGAGATCGGGCGTCATGTGCTCAAGTGGGAAAGCCATACCGAGATGGTGACCTACACGGTCTTTACCCAAGGGGTGAGCAGCCGCCCGTTCGATCCGGCGGATTTCGATGTGTTTCCGGCCGACTGGCTCGAGTCCGCGCCGGGGGTGCGGATCACCTCGGCGATGATCCGGGTGGTGCCTTGGGCCAGCCGCGAGGCCACGCGCACCGATATCGACGGCTGGTTTGTCTCGGAAAGCGTGGCGGTGGCGCGCGTGCTTGACGATGCGGGGGTTGTCGCGGGCGATTTCCGCATCGACCCGGCCGGGCATCAGCGGTTCTCGCTGCATGTGGCGCCAAGCACGGGGGCGCGGCGGATCGGGCGGATCGTGCAGCGGCTCTGCGAGATCGAGACCTACAAGACCATGTCGATGCTGGGCTTTGCCCGCGTGCGCGAGATGGGCCGCCAGATGGGCGAGACCGAGACGCAGCTGAGCCGTCTGGTGAACGACATGACCGAGGGGGGACAGCCTGCGGAGGAGACGCTGAAGGGCCTCTTGCACGTCTCGGCGGAGTTGGAGGCACTGGTGGCGCAATCCTCGTTCCGGTTCGGGGCGACGGCGGCCTATGAGCAGATCGTGCATCAGCGCATCGGCGCGCTGCGCGAGGACCGGTTCGAGGGGCGGCAGACCTTTGGCGAGTTCATGATGCGTCGCTACGATCCGGCGATGCGCACCGTCACCGCCACCAAGGAGCGGCTGAGCGCCATGTCGGACCGGGCGATGCGGGCGGGGGACCTCTTGCGCACGCGGGTGGATGTGGAGCGCAGCGCGCAGAATCAGGCGCTCTTGGAAAGCATGGACAAGCGCGCGGATGTGCAGCTTCGGCTTCAGCGCACGGTCGAGGGGCTGTCAGTGGTGGCGATCAGCTATTACGCCGTGTCGCTGGCGGGCTACCTGCTCTACCCGGTGGCCGATGCACTTGGTGTCAGCAAGGGCATGGTCACTGCCGCCGTGACGCTGCCGGTCATTGCCCTCGTGTGGTGGATGGTGCAGCGGATCCGCAAGAAGCTGCACTGAATGATTGCCATGCCGGGGAGGGCGGCGCATGATCGGGCGTCAGAACAAGCAGGAGTGCCGCATGCCATTTCCGGATTTCATCATGGGGTTGCCGAGCCTTGATCTGCCCTTTCCCGAGGATGTGGTGCAAAGTCGTGCGATCCGTTCAGAACGTGGGCTGTGCGTTTTCTTCACGTTCCTTCAGGACATGGACCTGCCGCCGCACAGCCATGGACCGCAATGGGGCACAGTGGTGGAGGGCGAGATCGAGTTCACCATTGACGGCGTGACGCGGCTCTATGGGTCCGGCGACAGCTATTCAATCGGCGCGGGCGTCGAGCATGGGGCCCGGATCAGGGCCGGCACACGGGTGATCGACGTGTTCGCCGAGCCGGATCGCTATCCGCTTCGGGATGCATAAGCGCATGGGGGCGACTCAGATCACGTAGTGCAGCCGGTCGAACGTCTGTCGCCACTCCGACACCTCGGGTAAAAGCGCGCCGGGATCGTTGCCGCGCAGCGCGCGGGCGATGAGGGCTGCCATGCGCGGGGCGTGCTCGGGCGTGACACCCCAGCGGACAAGCTCGGGCGTGCCGATGCGCAGCCCGTTCATGTCGCGCGCCACGGGGGCCACGGGGAGGCCGATGCCGCAGGCCAGAAACCCCGCCTGCCGGAGCCGTTTCGACGCCGCCTGACCGCCGGCGAACGCGGCCGCCTCCACCGCGAACTGGTGCGAGCGTGTGGCGATGCCCTGGGTCTTGAAGACCGGCAAGCCCTCGGCCTCGAGCGCCAGGGCCAGCGCCTGCGCTGTGGCCACCATCTGCGCGGCATAGGCGCGGCCATGGGTTTTCCAGTCGCAAAGCGTGATGGCCAGCGCCGCGGATTTGGCGGCGTCGAAATTGGCGGTGAGGCCGGGAAAGGCGATGGCGTCAAGGCGCTGGGCGATCCCGGCGTCATTGGTCACGATGAGGCCGCCCGCCGGGCCGCCAAGGCTCTTGTAGGTGCTCATGGTCATCAGGTGCGCGCCCTCGTCCAGCGGGTTCTTCCACGCGCCCCCGGCAATCATCCCGCATTGATGCGCGGCATCGAACATGAGCCGCGCCCCCACCTCGTCGGCGATGGCGCGGGTCTCGGCCACGGGGTGTTCATGCAGGTTGAGGCTTGCGCCCAGCGTAATGAGGCGGGGCCGCACCCTTTGGGCCAGCGTGCGCAGGGCGTCCACATCGACCGTGTAGCCGTCCGCGTTCACCGGGGCCTCGACGATCTTGAGGCCATAAAGCCCCGCGCAACCGGGGGCGTGATGGGTGACATGGCCGCCGATGCTGGCAGGCGGTGCGATGATCGTGTCGCCGGGGCGGCAGGTGGCCATGAAGCCCATGAGATTGGCCAGCGCGCCCGAGGGCACGCGGATCTCGGCATGGGTCGCGCCAAACACCTCGGCGGCGAGGGTGGCGGCGATGACCTCGATCTCCTCGATGGCCTCGAGCCCCATCTCGTATTTGTCGCCGGGATAGCCCAAGGAAGGGCGCGAACCGATGCCCGAGGCAAGCATCGCCTCGGCACGGGGGTTCATCACGTTGGTCGCGGGGTTGAGGTTGAAGCACTCGGCCTCGTGGATGCGGCGGTTGTCCCCGGCCAGCGCCTCGATACGCGCGGATGTGGCCTCGGGTGGCTCGGCGGCGGTGCGGTTGGCGATGTGCTCGATCAGGTCTTCGCAGGGGCTGGGCACCCAGGGGCGGCGGGCAAGGGGCATTGGGCTTTTCCTTCGGTCGATGCGCGCAGTCTGCGCGAGACCTGCGCAGGGCGCAAACGGGAAATGCGGGCGCTCGGCTCTGGCCATTGCCGCGCGGCTGCGCTATCCGGGCGGGGCTTGAGAAGGGGGCGCGCCATGACTGAGAGAGCCGCATTCGAGACGCCGGGGCCGGTGGAGGCCGATCTGCGCAAGGCGATATCGCCGATCGAAGAGATCATTGATGACGCGCGCCGGGGCGCGATGTTCATCCTCGTCGATCATGAGGACCGCGAGAACGAGGGCGATCTGGTCATTGCCGCCGAGTTTGCCACGCCGGAGGCGGTGAATTTCATGGCCACGCACGGGCGCGGCCTCATTTGCCTGCCGATGACGGCGGAGCGGATCGACCGGTTGGGCCTGCCGATGATGGCGGTCAACAATTCCTCGCGTCACGAGACGGCATTCACCGTGTCGATCGAGGCGCGCGAAGGGGTCAGCACCGGGATTTCCGCCCATGACCGCGCGCGGACCATTGCCACGGCGATCAATGAACAGAACACGATGGCAAGCCTTGCCACGCCCGGCCATGTCTTTCCGCTGCGCGCGCGGCGCGGCGGCGTGCTGGTGCGCGCGGGGCACACGGAGGCGGCGGTCGATATCGCGCGGCTGGCCGGGCTGAACCCCTCGGGCGTGATCTGCGAGATCATGAACGAGGATGGCTCCATGGCGCGGCTGCCGGACCTGATCGGCTTTGCCAGACAGCACGGGCTGAAGATCGGCACCATCTCTGACCTGATCGCCTATCGCCACAAGCACGACAATCTGGTGATCGAGACCGGCCATGAGAGCGTCACCTCCTGCCATGGCGGCGACTGGGAGATGCGGATTTTCGCCGACCAGATCACCGGGACCGAACATGTTGTGCTGATCAAGGGCGACATCACCGACGGCGCGCCGGTGCTCACGCGGGCGCATGCGCTCAACGCGCTGGAGGATGTGCTGGGGATCGGCGCAGAACCCGCGCACGGCCCTGCGGGCAAGCTGCCGCGCGCCATGGAGATCATCGCCCGCGAGGGGCGCGGCGCGGTGTTCCTGTTCCGCCAGCCACGGCCCAAGCTTGCGGGCGAGATGGAAGAGGATGACGGGCCGCGCATCATCAAGCAGACCGGGCTTGGCGCGCAGATCATGGCGGTTCTGGGGATTCACAAGCTGATCCTGCTCACCGACAGCCCCGATACGCGCTATCTTGGCCTTGACGCCTACGGGATCAGCATTGTGGGCACCCGGCCCCTGAAAGAGGTGTGAGAGAATGGCCGAACATGAATATTCCCTGCCGCGCGCGACCTTCGACAAGCCGGTGAAGATCCTGATCGTGGTGGCGCCGTTCTACCGTGACATTGCCGACAACCTGATTGCCGGTGCCGTGGCCGAGATCGAGGCGACGGGCGCAACCCATGAGATCGCCGAGGTGCCGGGCGCGCTGGAAATTCCCACCGCCATCGGCATCGCCGAGCGGATGTCGAATTTCGACGGCTATGTGGCGCTTGGCTGCGTGATCCGGGGCGAGACCACGCATTACGAGACGGTGTGCAATGACAGCTCTCGGGGGATCACGCTTCTGGGTCTTCAGGGGCTGTGCATCGGCAACGGTATCCTGACGGTGGAAAATCGCGCGCAAGCCGAGGTGCGGGCCGATCCAGAGGCGATGAACAAGGGGGCAGGGGCGGCGGCTGCGGCCTTGCATCTGGTGGCGCTGGCCCGTAAATGGGGCGGCCCGCGCAAGGGGGTGGGGTTTGTCCCTGCCTCCGAGGATTACCGTATCGCGGGCGGAACCAAGGATACCCCCACCGCATGAGCGCCCCACAGACCCGCCATTCCCTCAAATCCGCGGCACGGCTTTATGCCGTGCAGGCGCTCTACCAGATGGAGCAGTCGGGCCAGACCGTCGAGGCGGTGCGGCGCGAGTTTCTCGAATTCCGCTTCGGCGAGGAGGTCGAGGACGGCGTCGAGATGGCCGAGGGCGATGCCACGCTTTTCGGTGAATTGCTGGACGCGGCGGTGAACTGGCAGGCCAGCATCGACCAGATGACCGACCGGGCGCTGGTGGCGAAATGGCCCATTGCGCGGATAGACCCGGTTCTGCGCGCGCTTTTTCGCGCGGCAGGGGCCGAGATGAGCCAGACCGGTACGCCGCCCAAGGTGGTGATCATGGAATTCGTCGACGTGGCCAAGGCGTTCTACCCCGAAGGGCGCGAGCCGAAATTCGTCAATGCCGTGCTTGACCACATGGCGCGCGAGGCGCGGCCCGAGGCGTTCTGAAAGGCCACTGCAAGACGCGCCATCGTGGTGCGCGCCTGACAGGTGTTTTCCGATGGCGGTCGGACCCGGACAGTTGCGGTGTTCGTGTGGGGTAGTCGTGGTTATTGGCCTGTTGCCGACATTGGTGGAGCCGCGCGAGGGCCCGACCGCGGGTGGGCGCTGCAACAGCGTTGGTGAGCGCTTTATGGTGCCAAATACTGGAACGATTGAAG
>NZ_JBRJGP010000025.1:0-30071 GCF_053628555.1 Roseovarius sp. MBR-79
GCCCATGACCCTTGACCTCGCCGCCTGATCAGGCCCAAATCAACCCGCCCGGAGAACGCCGCCGGAGAATTTCCACCAGATTCGAGACACGACCGATGATTGCGCAGCGGCGCTTACAGTCGGGGCAGAGGAACCACTCGCGCTGCCCGCCGAAGGCAGTCTCGGTCCAAGTCGTCTCAAATCGTGCGCCCTCGAAGAACAGCCCGTGGAGCAGAGGACGCACTTGCTTGGGCACCTTTCGGATGTCTAATCGAATTGCGTAATCACAAATCATTTGGGAACTTTCCCTGCTGTTATGCGCAGGGCGTGAAGTTGACGCCCCGCACTTGCTCCATGGAAGAATGTCGGTCCCTTAATCTTTACGGTTCGATTTCTGGGTCGTGCTGAGCGACTCGCTCCATTTCGACGCGCGCATGATGGTCGAGCTCGGCTTTTGTCATCCGCACCCAGTGGATGGCGCTTACGATGCCCCAGCCACCCTTGCCACGCCCGGGCCTGCGCCATGACGGGTGACGCATCTCCTGGAGAGCGCCTAGGGCCGCCTCAAAGCCGTCGACCTGCGTCTCACTTCCTTTTTCGCCAACTGTGTAGGCGCCGCCGCGCTTAAGACCGGGATGGAAAACAGACCCGTCGCGCGACTGCGGAACAAAGACCGGTTGCGCGTAATCAAGATCATACACTTCACCGTCCCATTCTGGACGCGCGTTTTCCCAGATGGAGGGGAAGAAGGACCGCTTGTCCGCGAGCCAGCTGAGCGCTTCATTGGCAGCGATCTTGCCGTCGATCTTGGTAAAAATCTGCGTCTTTCCTGACAGCATGTTGCGCATCGAGCCCATCGTGACCCCACCAAAGATCGCCAGCGCCTCAGGCTCGACCGGCAAGCCATGATCCAGCGCCCAACGGTTTCTTGCCAGCAGCAAGGTTTCTTCCAGTTGTCGGGGCCTGTCCTCGCCCAGCCACTGTTCAAGCGGGCAGAGGGCGACCAACGCTTCCACCTTATCAATCACTGCACGCAATTGGGTGGCGATGTCGGACGCGCTCTCGTGCTCACGGGCTGCGAGGTCAATGCCATAGCGCGCATAGGCTGATAGAGAATGCAACTGTCCGCCAATCGCCCATTCGCTATAGGCGCTGCTCTCGCCGTCCTCTAGGTCGTCGCGCCACGCGACGGGACCGTTAACTGAAAGAGAACCGATGATGCGTGCCATGCCCTCGTTTACTGCCTTCGGCCCTACAATTTTCTCGAGGAAGTCACCAGCCCGGCGCACAAGGGCAACCAGCGTCACACTGGGATCGTTTTCGTAGTCGAAGAGCTGGTCGAACTCTTTTGCGCGATCGTGGTAGTCCATTTCGGAAGGATGCTTGCTATCCATGTTACTCCTCCATCTTGCGGATTTTGTGAATGATGGATGCCCGAGCTGCATCAATCTTGTCGGGGTTCGTCTTGCTGGACAGCGTCGCACGCGGCTTGCGCCCAAGGAAATAGGCAATGCGTTCTGCGCTGGCACCGCTGGGATGCGGCAGGCCGGACAGGATCCGGGCATGATCGATGCCGGCGCGGTCAGCCGCCAGTTCAAGTGCCGCACTGACCTTTGGTCCGAGAGGGACGAAGATCGCGTGGGGCAGGGCCCGTAGTTCGTCAGCGAGCTGGATGCAAATCTGCTCCCGCAGCGCAGGGATTCGCGTCATGTCTGGGTTGCCGCTATAGTTCTTGCCATCCACAAAGACCGGATAGCGAAGGGCCGAAGTGAAGTGCGCCAGTTCGGAGCGATCCGTCCAGAGTCTGGCTGTGCTATCGAGGCCGATGAGGCGATGCATTCCAATGTCGTCGAGCATGGCGACGAGATTTGACCGCATCGGCCCAGAGAAGCTGGCAAAGACCTTTGCCGCGGTCAACGCTTCATGAGGGGCAACACCAGCACGCAGGTGCTTGTAACATTCCCGCAAAGCGTTGCCCATCTGCTGGCGGCCGGGAGTAATGCCAACGATGGCGATCCGGGCAACCGGGTTAACTTGATCGAAGGGCGCATAGGCGACGTCGATACGCGAAGGCCCATGCTGATCCTGACGCATCAGCAGTTTCGAAGGTTGTTCGATTTCGCGCTCCAATTCGGTGGGCGACATCGCGGTGATGAGTGGAAGGAAGCGGTCTGCGGTTTTGTGGTCCATGGGATCCTCAGTGAAAGATGGGTTTGGATGTGAAAGCGGCGGTGATGATCATCTCACCGTTGGTGACGACATAAACGTGCCGAAAATGGTCCAGCTTGGTGCCGGCCTTAGTTGCTCTGTCCTTCCTGACTTCGCGCAGTCCACGGCGCGAAAGCGCGTGTTTGCGTGCTCCATCGCCTGCATCGCGGCTTTCGCCGTAGGTTAGAATGAGGTCGATCACCTCGATCGGAATGGAACGCTGTGCTGCGCGGTTTGCGGCGTGGCGGGTGAGTTTGTGGGGGAGCTGAGCCATGATACGCCTTCAATGATTTCATTTTATCATGAAGCTATCTCTAGCGATCAAAATCGAATGCGTCAATCATGATTTCATTTAGTCATAAATAACTTGATGAAATTTATTAAGTCGAACTATTTGACGATCTGCGCGTGGCAATTCTCCACTTGGGAGGGTGAGTTCAGTTCCGCGGTACTGGGTGCCAGACTCTCGATCTGTAGCTGTGCGACCTTGTGGGGCTCGACCGCGTCGGCCCAGTCGCGGGCAGCGACGGCGAGCGCGTGGCATTTGGAAATAGGGGGCTGCGCAGCCTGAGCCTCCAGTTCTTCCAGCCGCTTGACCACTTTTTGTCGAGAATATCGGCGCGGCATTCGGTGATCAGGGTGATGATCAGGCCTTAGGGTGGGCGGTAAAGCAGTCTGAGGTCAGCGCTTATGGGACCGCGTGCGCTTAATCCGACATGAAGGTTTTCCGGCTCATCTTAGTCCCCTTGGGTTTGCATCACCTGCGCCAACTTTTATTGAAGCGTGCGACCTGGTGTGAGCGCGTAGACCTTTTCTATGATTGAGGCAGCGTCGATCCCAAAGTGGCGGTAGAGGTCGCCGATGGTTCCGGTTTGTCCAAAGTGCTCAACCCCCAGCGGGATCGTCTGATGTCCCGAAACAGATCCGAGCCAAGACAGTGTACCGGGATGACCGTCAATAACTGTGACGATACGGCAGAACGCAGGTAAATCCTGCAGGAGCGTCTCTATCTGGGAACGGGCACTTCGCTGGCCGCGCGATCGCGCGCGCTGTGCAGCGGTCCAGCCTGCATTCAGGCGGTCGGCTGAGGTTATTGCGAGAACGCCGACATCACGGCGGTCTTCGCCCAGAATGCCGGCAGCCTTTATCGCTTCAGGCGCGATAGCACCCTGATAAGCGATTGCCACTTCGCAATTAGGCCCCGGTGGGCGTAGCCAATACGCTCCATCTATGACCCCTTGCCGGAATGCTGGGTCGTTGAACCGGCCGGGTTGCTCGATCGGGTTGGTGCTCAGGCGCAAATAGACAGATCCTCCAGTTTCGTCGCGTAGCCAGGTGCGCTCGTCCGAAACTCCTTCGCCGTCGCGCTGCAAGTAGTCGAATGCCCATTCCATGATCGTCGCCAATTCGTCGGCAAAGGCAGGCTCGAAGGCCGCGATGCCGTCCTGACTGATTCCGATGAGGGGTGTGCCGATGGATTGGTGCGCACCGCCCTCGGGGGCCAGTGTTACGCCTGAAGGAGTGCCCACGAGAAGAAAACGTGCATCCTGATAGCAAGCATAGTTCAACGCATCCAGACCTCGGGCAACAAACGGATCGTAAACCGTGCCGATCGGGATCACGCGTTTGCCGAAAAGGCTATGCGACAAGCCGGCGGCGCCGAGAAGCAGCATGAGATTCATTTCGGCGATACCGAGTTCGATATGTTGGCCATCGGGCGTGAATTCCCACTTCGCCGTAGAGGGGATGCGATGTTCGATGAATGCGTCCGCCAGCGCGGTGCGGGCGAAGAGCTTGCGCCGATTGACCCAAGGGCCAAGGCCGGTTGTGCCGGTGACATCGGGCGATATTGTCATTATGCGGTCTGCCAGAGGCCCACCCTCCCTCGCAAGGGTGTCGAGGATCTTGCTGAAGGCGCTCTGTGTCGAAATCGCACGGTCGCTGACAACGTCAATTGCTGGTACGTTTATCCGGGTATCACGGTAACGGCGCGTGCCAGTGGCGAAGAAGGGGACCTTGGACAGAAATCTGCGCAGGCCTTCGGGATCTTCCAGTCTGGCCATCGGTTCCCACTCCTCGCCCTCGGCTACGCCCATGTGGCGCTGCCAACTCGCAAACTGGGTGCGGTTCATAAGCCCGCCATGATTATCTTTGTGCCCGGCGATAGGTGTGCCCCATCCCTTGATCGTGTAGGCGAGAAAGCATGTAGGTCGGTTATGCTCAATCCCTGCGAAGGCCTCCGCCATGGTCTCCACGCAGTTGCCGCCGAGATTCTCCATGAGCTCCGCTAGTTCGGCATCGCTGCGACGTTCCAGCAACGCCGTCAAGTCGGACTGATCACCAAGATCGTCCATCAAACGCTTGCGCCAGACCGCCCCGCCCATGAAGGTCAGCGCCGAATATTCCTGGTTTGGACACGCATTAATCCAGTCGAGTAGTTTATCGCCACCGGGTTCGGCGAACGCGGCGCGCTGTAGAGTACCGTGCTTCACCCGGACGACATCCCAGCCAAAAGCATCGAAAATCTTTTCGATCCGTCCGAACAGCCCCTCGCGCACCACGCCGTCGAGCGACTGGCGGTTGTAGTCGATAATCCACCAGCAGTTTCGCAGATCGTTCTTCCAGCCTTCTTGGAGAGTTTCATAGACGTTGCCTTCATCAAGCTCGGCGTCTCCGACAAGGGCGACCATCCGCCCTATGGGGGCATTCGCACCCCACGGTTTCGCGGCGATATAGTCCTGCACCAGCGAGGCGAAGGAGGTGATGGCCACACCCAGCCCGACCGACCCGGTAGAGAAATCTACGTCGTCGATATCCTTAGTTCGGCTGGGATAGCTTTGTGCTCCGCCCCAGCCGCGGAATTTCTCCAGTTTTTCGCGCGTCTGATTTCCCATAAGGTATTGTATTGCATGAAAAACGGGGCTGGCGTGGGGTTTGACCGCGACCCGATCTTCGGGGCGAAGCGCGGAGAAATATAGCGCGGTCATGATTGATACCATCGAGGCACTGCTAGCTTGATGCCCGCCGACTTTGATACCGTCGATCTTGGGGCGCACGTGGTTGGCGTGGTGGATCATCCAATGAGAGAGCCACAGGAGGCGCTTCTCGATAGTCTTGAGATACTTGATGTCGGCAGTCATGGAGGCATTTCCTTTGTTTTGACCGCGGTTGAGTTCCGCCGCAGTGGGCCTCAAAGTCGGCGAAAACTGCGGCTCGATACGCTGCAAGAGGCTTCGTATTCAATCATCGGCACAACAGGACCACATCGAATATGGATCACGGGACTGTCCAATGCCGGTGAACTTGCGTTCAAGAGTGCCGTCGGTCAGGTCGAACTATTGTCTCCGTCAAAGGCCATCGGGTCCAGGTAGTCACTCATTCCGAGAGATCGGTCTGAGAAGTACTGGAACTCGACAAGAACGCAGCCACCTTCAGACAGGATCGGGCCATGGGGCGTGCCTGGGGGGCGGATCACGTAGGCAGGTGCGGTGACACTTGTGCCGTCAGCCTTAGAAGTCAGCGTGCCTTCGAGCACGAACACTTCTTCCCAGTAGGTATGCACGAACGGCTCGTCCGTTTCTCCACCGGGCGCTACGCGCACGCAGCGGGTACGGTAGCCGGTCCTGTTCGCTTCGTCGAAATTGCCGCTGAGCGGTTTTTGCGCAATGTCGGTGGTGCCCGGAACGGGCTCCCATCCGCTTGTCATATCGAGTTCGAACATTTCTGTGTCTCCCCTGCAATCTGCGTGGACTATTCGGCGGCAGATAGGACGTCCCGAAACGCCGGATCGGCGATGGCGATAAGGCGCCGACGCCGTTCATCTAGCGTCTGGCCACGCAAATCCGCGATTCCGTGTTCCGTGACGACGATCCCGATATCTGCGCGCCCGATCGTGGCTGGGCCCGACAAGCGCGGTACGATACGGCCAAACAGGGTGCCGTCCCGGAGCTGGCCTGTCGAGGTCAACGCAAGGATGGCCTTGCCGCCCTTAGAAGCCTGTGCGCCACGTGAAAAATCTACTGAACCGCCAATCGTTCCCAGATAGCGCCCCCCTGCTGACTCGGTATTGGCCTGACCTGAAAGATCCACCTCGAGCGCAGAGTTGATCGCGGTAAAAGCGGGCAGCCGGGCGATGGTGACGATATTGTGGGTGTGGCTGATTGGCCGCATGGCGACTGCTGTGTTCCCGTCTGCAAACTTAAGCAAATCGTTTGTGCCGAGTAGAGTGCCTGTGACCGAAAGACCTGCATCGACAGGTTTGAGGGAATTGTCGATTGCTCCAGATGCCATAAGCGCCATGCCGGCATCCGACAGAACGCCGCCATGAAGCCCCAGATGCCTGCGATCCATGAGCAGTTCTGCGACGCAATCGGGCGTGGCCCCCAGCCCGAACTGGACTGTTGCGCCGTCGTCGATCAGATCGGCCACATTGCTGGCAATCCTGCGATTAGCGGGCGATGGAGTCTGCGCCATCATAGCAGCGGGCGCGTAATCGGCTTCCACGAATACATCGATTTGCCCCGTATTGATCCGGGCGTCGGTTACGGGTGCCTGTCGATTCACTTCGGCGATTACAAGGCGCGCAGAGCCGACCAGCTCCTTCACGTAATCGCAGCACGACCCAAGGCTGTAGCCACCATCGGGATGCCGAGATACCTGCAACATCAACACGTCGACCCGGCTTTTCAGAACAGGTGTGAGGTGAGAGTAGTGCATCGGTAAAATCTCGAGCTTGCCCGCTGCGGCGAGCCGTGAGTTTCGGCCGGTCCCGCAGAAGGACTGGAAGCGCACGCGGTCGGTATATTCCGGGTTGGCGCTGTCGCTGAGGCTGATGCCGATGAACGCGTTGAACGTGCCGACCTGGTGGCGCTGCGCCATGAGATTGCGGGTCAAAGTCAACGGCTCACCACAGGCCTGTCCCCAGACGACAACGTCGCCGGG
This sequence comes from Roseovarius sp. MBR-79, assembly GCF_053628555.1. Classification (NCBI taxonomy): domain Bacteria; kingdom Pseudomonadati; phylum Pseudomonadota; class Alphaproteobacteria; order Rhodobacterales; family Roseobacteraceae; genus Roseovarius; species Roseovarius sp. MBR-79. Next base: position 7,129 of record NZ_JBRJGP010000025.1, read on the forward strand.
GCGGATAAAATCCGAAAAGTTCAGTGCGTCAGCTTCGATTTGCTGGTGCATAGCGACCTCAGGCGCGCTCAAAGATCGCGGCCATACCTTGCCCACCGCCGATGCACATTGTTTCCAACCCGTAGCGGGCATCGCGACGCGCCATCTCATGCAAAAGCGTGGTCATGATCCGGACCCCAGTCGCCCCGATAGGATGACCGAGCGAGATTCCTGATCCGTTGACGTTAACCAGCTCGGGATCAACATCACTCCAACATTTCAGAACCGAGAGGACCTGCGCTGCAAAAGCCTCGTTTACTTCAATAAGATCCATTTGGCCGAGCGAAAGACCGGTGCGACTCATCAAACGCTCGGTAGCCGGAACCGGCCCAATGCCCATTTGTGCAGGATCGCAGCCCGCAGCGGACCAACCGACGAGGAAGGCATCAGGTGTCAAGCCGAGCGCCTCAAGCCGGTCTTCCGCAACAACGAGACAGGCCGCGGCGGCATCGTTCTGTTGCGCAGCGTTGCCAGCTGTGACGGTACCGTCCTTTTGTAGTGGACGAAGCTTTGCCAGCCCATCGGCGGTGGTGTCAGGCCGGATGCCTTCATCCCGTTCGAACATGACTGGATCGCCGCGTCGCTGCGGTACAGAGATCGGCACCACCTCGCTTGCCATCCGGCCATCATCCCATGCAGCCGCGGCCTGTTGATGACTGCGTGCGGCAAATGCGTCCGCGGCCTCGCGGGAAATATCGTACTTCTTTGCGAGGGTTTCGGCCGTCTCGATCATGCCTGATATGAAGCCAAAGCGGTGTTCAGGTTGTGACCGTTCGCGCCCGCGGTCAAGCCGGTCGTACAGCGCGGCATTGCCCAGCCGCGTGCCCCAGCGCATGCCGGTGGTGTAGAACTCGATGTTGCTCATGCTCTCGACGCCCCCTGCGAGCACCACATCGCAGGCACCGCTCTGGACCATCATCGCAGCGGTGGCGATGGATTGCAGCCCGCCGCCGCAGCGCCGGTCGAGTTGCATTCCCGGCACTTCGATCGGCAGCCCGGCCTCAAGCGCGATCCAGCGGCCAACACAGGGGGTTTCGGAATTGGCATAGGACTGGGCGAATACCACGTCGTCGATCTGCGCGGGGTCAAGCCCTGTCCGGTCCAGCAGGGCTCGCACTAGAGCCGCGCCGAGATGTTCGACCTGCACGTCCCTGAGCGCGCCACCAAAGCGGCCGACTGGGGTGCGAAGCGGGCTAATGATGGCGGCGCGGCGCATCAAATTGGGTCCCACGCGAAGACATCCGCAGAAACCTCGAGCGGATGAAAACTCGCCTTCAGAGCAGGTATGGCTTGTGCGCCGATCTGTGCGGGGGTCCAGCCCTCAGAATTGTGCACCGAACGTACCGGGCGTGGCTGGCTGATCAGGAATATCTCATTGTTACGCACAGCGAAGATCTGCCCTGAAACGTCGCAGGCGTCCGCTAGCAGGTAAATGGCGAGAGGGGCCACCTTGGCAGGCGTCATCTGCTTGAGGCGGGCGACGCGTTCTTCCTGCTCGGGCGTGTCGATCTTAATCGAGCTGATCATGCGGCTCCACGCGAAGGGCGCGATGCAGTTCGACCGCACGCCAAAGCGCTGCAAGTCGAGTGCGATGGATTTAGATAGCGCTGTAATCCCCAGTTTGGCAGCCGAATAGTTTGCCTGAGCGAGGTTGCCAATCAAACCGGAAGTTGAGGTCATGTGAACCATACTACCCGACCCCTGCGCCTTGAAATGTGGTGCGGCGGCACGGCTGACGTTGAACGTCCCGTAGAGATGGACCTTGAGCACGCTGTCCCATTCTTCGTCGGTCATTTTGTGGAAAAACGTATCGCGCAGGATACCCGCGTTGTTCACGATGCAATCTACACGTCCAAAAGTGTCAATTGCGGTCTTGATGATCCGTTGGGCGGCGTCCGGATCTGTTACGCTGTCGTTGCTGGCCACGGCTCTGCCGCCAGCGTCCATAATCTCTTGTACCACGTTCGCTGCCGGACCATCGTCCTGCCCCTCGCCTTGTAGACTTGCCCCTATATCGTTTACGACCACAAGTGCGCCATGCGCTGCCGCCATAAGTGCGATGTCGCGACCGATGCCGCCGCCCGCGCCAGTGACGACCACGACTTTATCGTCGAGCATTCTATCCTCGTTCATCAAGCTCCTCCTTTCAGGACCTGCCGTGCGATCAGAAGCTGCTGGATCTGGCTAGTGCCCTCGTAAATGCGCAATAGGCGCACATCGCGGTAGAACCGTTCCACCGGGTATTCACTCATGTAGCCGGCCCCGCCATGCACCTGCACTGCGCGGTCGGCGACGCGGCCCACTGCCTCGGTTGCGAAATACTTGGCCGCCGACGCTTCGGTTCGGGCCGCGCCGGTGTCGTCATAGATGCCAGCGGTCTCTTCCACGAGCGCCTTGGAGGCGCGGTATTCCGTGTAACTGTCCGCAATCATCGCTTGAATCAGCTGATATTCGGCAATGGGTTTGCCGAATTGTCGCCGGTTCTTTGCATATTCCACCATTTCCGAAATCAGACGGTCACACATACCGGTTGCCAGTGCGGCGATATGGATGCGGCCCCGGTCGAGCACCCGCATGGCGAGACGAAAACCACGACCGGGGGTCTCGCCTATGATGGCGCTGGCGGGTACGCGAACCCTGTCGAAAACGACGTCGGACGTTGTTGTCCCGCGCTGGCCCATTTTGCGGTCCTTCTTGCCCACAGTCAGGCCGGGAGCATTTGAAGGCACAAGGAAGGCCGAGATCGCGTCGGCCCCCGGTGCTTCGAAATCAGTACGCGCCATGACTGTGAAGAGGCCTGCGCGCTCGGCATTAGTGATATATCGCTTTGTGCCGGAGATGAGATAGTCATCACCGTCGCGCACTGCCTTCGTCTTCAGGTTCGCGGGGTCGGAGCCGGTGTCTGGCTCTGTAAGGGCAAAGGCGGACATCAACTCACCACTGGCGAGCCGGGGCAAGTATTCAGCCTTCTGTGCATCTGTACCTTCGAAGATCAGCCCGCGCGCGCCGATACCAATATTGGGGGCCAGAAGCGACCGAAAGGCAAGCGCGGTATGGCCGAAAATCTGGGCGATCTGCGTTTCCTGCCGCACGTTCAACCCGATGCCGCCATATTCAATCGGGATGGTCAGTCCAAAGAGGCCCAGTTCCCGCATTTCGGCAACGATTTCTTCGGGAACTTCGTCCTCGATTTCGAGCCGCGATTCATTGGGCACGAGCCGTTCGGTCACGAATCGCTGGATCATGTTCCGAAGCTGTTGAAATGTTTCGTCGTCGATTGATTGGCTCATGGGTGTACCTCTGGATTGTTCGTCTCGGTCTCATTCCGCGCAGGATCGGGCGCGGGTGGGCCAAGGCTGCATGTTCCCTCGACGGCACGGTCGCCCGTCTCGGTTTCAACGAAAATGTCGTAGCTACGGGTTTCGGGATCGGTCAGCGTGCCACCCGCCCTAATAGTGCTGCCCACATGGACAGGGCGGATAAAGCGAACGTCGATACGTATCTCGGTAAATATGTTGCCAAAGGTGGCCTGAAGTGCGTCGACGAGCAGGTTAAGTCCCATCGTCCCGTGAATGATCGGCGCACCAAAGACGGTGCCGGCAGCGAAATCTGCATCAACGTGGATCGGGTTGTAATCTGCTGTTAGTGCCGCGTATCGCTCTGTCATCTCGGGTGTGGTGCGCAATTGGCCGAGGTCGAGCGTCTCGGGCAGAACATGATGATCGGATCGGTTGGTCATTGCCTTGTCCTCACCGTGCCCAAATGGAGCGGATCTCGCCGCGCAAAAGGGTCTGGTCGCCCCGGGTGACGGTGACTTCGAATATTACCCAGCCGCGCCCCTTGCGTAACGTCTTGTCCAGGCAGGATGCCGTTATGGTCACCGTATCGCCGAGCTGGATATGTCCTGTGCCGAAAACGAGGCTTTGACCGGCATGTATGTTCCCAGGCGGACGAGGTTGAATCAGCCCAAGATAAGCTTCCATCATGCATGTGACGAGCAACCCTCGCGGTACTGGGCGCGCAGGATCATTTAAATTCCCGCCGCCCCCATAGATCGCGTCCCATTGGGCAAGCCGATTGGCATCGAGGACGATCGACATCTCGCCAAAGGTATGCCCGGGTTGAAAATCGGCATAAGCCCAAGCTTCTGTCACGGCCTCACTCGTCATTATTCTGGCCCCCGGACAGGGGCGGCACTCGGTACGGGAGCGGCGGCGCGGCGGTCCGCTTGACGCAAGCCCTTCGAGACGCCAAAAAGCGTTTCGCTGATCCAGTCGGCCGAGTTGCGGATATCCACGGCAAGACGTTTCAGGTCGCTGCGCTGTAGCTGGCCCGCAATGTTAATTCCGCTTATACCAAGGCGGGTTCGGCCACTCGCATCGGTGACGATAGAAGCGGCAATCTCGACCCCGACAAAAAGCGTTCCAAAATCGAAAGCATACCCGTCGATCGCGGCCTGCTGCACATCCGCGAGATAGCCTTCAAACGTAGGTGGGGCCTGCCACTTCAACCCGTCGAAATTGGCCTTCAGATCGGTGTAGTTTAGATCAGAGAGCGCGGCATAGCATCTCCCGACAGCGCCCACATAGGCCGGCAAACGTGCGCCGAGAGACATATCCACGCGGACGTTACTACCGCTCGCTATGCGGTCTACGAGTACGACTCGTTCTGTCTCTGTAATCTGCCAGAGGCAAATCAGGCTGTTATGTTCAGCGGAAAGTCTGTGAAGCTCTGGTCGGACCAGGTCGACTTGATTGACGCCAAGCAGCGGCACAGAAAACTCCAGCATGCCCACGCCGAGGCGATAGGACTTTGCGGCTTCATCGAACTCCACAAGCCGCTCTGCTGCCAATGTGCGCAGGATGTTGAAGCATGTGCTGACGCTTACATTCGTGGCCCGTGCAACTGTTGCCACTCCCATCGGCTCGCCTGCCTGAGCCAGCACCCGCAAGATCGAACAAGCGTTTGCGACGGCACCAACGATTTTTGGGGCGGGGGCTTGATCGGTGGCCTGACTCATGCTTGAATGGCCTTCATAAAGTTGAGAATTGCATTCACTATAGAAAAATACTAATACAAATTCAACCACTGTGTGAAGTCAAAAACCGAGCAAGATGGGAAAAAGGTTGTGAAAGTCGAAGTAGGCGAAACCACTGCCCGCAAAGCGCCGGAAGTCTCCGGACTGAAGGGGATTCGCGTGCTGGATCTTGGCCGATACATCGCGGCCCCGTACTGCGCCGCACTTTTGGCCGATCAGGGTGCCGAAGTAATTCGGATTGAGCCGCCACAAGGCGCGCCAGACCGTGAAGTTATGCCGATTGGATTGGATGGACGCGGCGCGCTCTACATGCAGGTCAATCGCAACAAAAAGTCATTGGCGATGGATATTGGGACTGATGACGGCCGCGCGGTTTTTGAGCGACTTGTTGCGCAGTCCGACGTTGTTGTTGTCAACTTGCCGCCTGCGGCCCTCAAGCGGGCGCGGCTGGACTATGAAAGCCTTAAGGTGTTGCGCAGCGACATCATCCTGACAACGATCTCGGCGTTGGGGTTCGATGGGGTGGCAAAGGATCGGACTGGATTTGATGGCACAGGGCAGGCGCTGAGCGGGGCGATGTATCTGACGGGCACTGGTGAGCGCCCAATGCGTGCGGCGGTGTCCTATGTCGACTTCAGCACGGCAATGGCGGCCGCCTTTGCAACGGTTTCAGCTCTTTATGAGCGGAGCCGAACCGGACAAGGCCAGCATGTGCAGGCTTCCTTGCTGGGCAGCGCAGTCACGATGACCAACCCGATGCTTATCGAGGAGGCGTCGGGCGCACGGCGGCGCGAGCCACTGCTAAATCGCAGCCCGATTGCAGGGCCATCGGATCTCTTTGAGGTCCGCGACGGTTGGATTATGGTTCAGGTCATCGGTAATGGGATGTTCGCGCGCTGGGCGCAGTTGATAGGGCGTGCGGACCTAATCAACGATCCCCGATTTGCCTCCGATCTGGCGCGCGGCGAGAACGGTTCGGTGTTGAGCGAGATTATGGCCGGCTGGTGCGCCGAACGCACGAAGGACGAGTGCCTAACCGAGCTGGAAAAGTCACGCATCCCCGGTTGCCCTGCGCTTACCCCCGAGGCTGCGCTGAGCGCGCCGGAGATCGCGGGCGGCGGATTTTTCCGCAACGATCCCGTGCCATGCGGCGCCGAGGGCGCGGACGTGTTTTTGCCGGTGGCGAACGGCGCGATTCGCACTGCAGCGGGGATGGAAAACTTTGGAAATGCCGCGCCTCAACTGGGCGCGGATTCTGTCGAGTTGCTGATGCAACTTGGATGCGGAGCTGAGGAGATCCGCAAGCTGACGTCACCACCAATTGGTACGGGTATGACCTAAAAAATGGGCGGCAGAGGTCGTCTAAAATCAGGAGGAGAAAGCTAATGTCTGGATTTAAAACTATGAAAATGGCGACCTTGGGAGTCGCGTTGAGCTTAATGGGCTCTGTCGCGGGCGCACAGGAGATCATCAAGCTTGGCTTGTCCGTGCCGCTGTCTGGCGGCGGGGCGATCTGGGGCAAGGGTTCCGTCTTCATGTGCGAACGTGCAGTCAAAGAAATCAATGAAGCAGGCGGCGTTACCGTGGCAGGTGACACTTACAATTTCCAGTGCGTCGCCTACGACAACAAGTACAATGCGGCCGACGGCACCAAGGTCGCGCAGACTCTGTTGAACCGTGAGGGTATCAAATTCATAGGCGGAAGCCTCGGCACCGCGCCTGTGCAAGCATTGCAATCAATGACCGAACGGCAGGGAGTGTTGCTCTTCACAACGGCTTGGGGCTTTTCGGTAAAAGGGCCACAATTTCCCCTGACCTTCACGCAGATGAACACGCCGTTTGAAATTCTGCCGAACCTCATCCCTTTCATCGCCGAGCAACATCCCGAAGCCAAGACACTGGCGATGCTGAACCCGAACGACGCGTCGGGTCAGGATACGGAGCAGGTCGCAAAAAAAGTGTGGCAGGATACCGGAATAGAGCTTTTGAGCAGCGATTTCTATGAGCGCGGCACGACCGAGTTTCAGCCAATCGCAGCTCGCTTGGCGGCGCTGAACCCCGATATCATCGATCTGGGTGGCTCGCCCCCGGCAGATGCTGGCGCGGTCTTCCGTGAACTGGCCGCGTTGGGCTGGAACGGTGTGAAGGTCGTCGAGGTTGGTACCGGCGCGGACGGTATCAAGGCCACTGGCGGCGAAGCTGTCGAAGGAGTCTATATGGGGGCCGCTGTGTCCTTTTCCGGCGACGAGGTGACGGATCACCAAAACGAGGTGAATGAAGAGGCTCGCGCCGCTATTGGCGAGTCCCTCAACGCGATCCAAATCGGTTTCTACGACTCGGTTTACGCGCTGAAGGCAGCGATGGAAGCATCTGACAGCGTGGAGCCGAAGGAAGTGGCTGCAGTAATGTCCAACGTGACGTTCCGCTCCTTTTATGGCGACGAGATCGGGTTTTATGGCGAGGAAACCTACGGCACCGTTCAACAGATGCGTCTGCCGGTGATCATCACGCAGATTCAGGGGGGCGAACTCGTCGAACTGGGTCGTGTTGTACCGGACGGTAAGTAACTCCCGGTGAGTCTGAACTGAAAAAGGTGCTCCGGCTATGCAAACCGCGATACAACTTACTCTGACGAGTCTGCAGATAGGCGCAGTCTACATCCTATTCTCCCTTGGTCTGACACTGATCTTCGGGGTCATGCGGATCGTGAACTTCGCCCATGGCCATCTCTTTGCCGTGTCGGCTCTCGTAGTAGCTACGACTCTCTCGTGGCTGGCGGGGAAAGGGATACCAATACTGCCCGCCTATCTGCTCGCGGTGCTGGCCGGAGTAGCCGCCTCGGTGGTCCTGGGCTTCATCATCTACGTTTTCGGCTTCAAGTATTTCCAGCGTGACATGGTGGGGTCGTTCATCCTGTCCATCGGGCTGGTTCTCCTACTTGACGGTATCTTTCTCGAAGTGTTTGGCGGTGCCGTGCGCGGGGTGCCCGAAATCCTGCCGGGCAATGTCGATATATTCGGTGCATCTGTAACCAAACAGCGGCTCTTTCTCTGCGCGATGGCGGTGCTGATTACCGCTATCCTCTATTGGGCGCTGACCTATACCAAGCTGGGCAAGGCATTACGCGCCGTTTCCATCGACCATGAGGCGGCTATGTTGCAGGGCGTGCCGTACAGCCGGATGGCAATGGCGGGCTTTATGATTGCGGCCGTTCTTGCCGCGCTCGCCGGAGCGCTAATCGCGCCCATCTCAATTGTGACGCCGGTTATCGGTGCTGACTATCTGATCAAGGGCTTCATCGCGGTGATCATTGGCGGGCTGGGGAGTATCCCTGGTGCCATCCTTGGCGCACTCTTCGTAGCGGTGATCGAAACGGTCGGATCTTTTTACATTGATCCGACATCGGCGACGATCACGATTTTCGTTCTGGTGATCGTCATCCTGTTGGTGCGACCGAAGGGGTTAATGGGACATGGTTGAGATACTCAGACTCCCTTACTGGGTGGCGGGAATCGCAGCAGCACTCGGGCTATCGCTGTTCGTGAGCGACCTGTATGTTGCGAGCGTGGTCAATCTGGTTTCTATTGCAGCGTTGATCGCAGTAAGCCTGCGTTTCGTGATGCTGATCGGAGAGTTGAACTTCGCCACCGCCGCCTTCGTTGGCATTGGCGCATATACGACCGGATCAGTTATAACCATCTTGGATTGGCCGTTTGGCGTGGCGATTATCTTGGGCGGAATTTCCGCTGCAGCTGTCAGCGTCGTGTTCGGCTACATCACCTTGCGCACCAAAGGGCCGTATTTCCTGCTGATTGGATTTGCTTTCACTGAAGCGGTGCGCATCATCTATTCCAAGAGTATGGGGCTGGGCGGCAATTCCGGCATGGTGGGAATATTCCCGCCGATCGCCTTGGATCCGTGGATGCCGACCCTCGTGATGGCAATCTCCGCACTGCTGATTTTCGCGCTTTATGCTGTCGAGAAATCAGATTTTGGCAAGATTTTCACCGCTATTCGCGACAACGAGGATGTGGCACGCACGGTGGGGCTTAACATCCTCTTCGTAAAAGTCACCTGCTTTGCCATCGCATCCTTTGCGGCGGGTGTTGCCGGCAGTCTTCATGCGGTGGTCAACAACGTAATCAGCCCCGGCGACTTTAGTTTCCTGCTGGCAGCCTTCGCGCTGGCCTATGTTAAGGTCGGTGGCGAGGATAACATCGTCGGTCCAATCGTTGGCACGCTCCTGCTCGTTGTGCTGGGTAGCTACGCGCTCGGCCTCGGGGGGCACGAACATATCTTCTACGGTGCGGCGATCGTGCTGGCCGTCCTTTTGATGCCGGAGGGCATCACTGGACTGCTGCGCAAGGCTTTCACGCGGTTCACGGCAAGGGGGCAGCGGCATGCAGACTGAGAATAAGAGCGTCACCAAACCGCTGTTGCAGACCACGGGACTGACCCGGCGCTTCGGCGGGCTGGTCGCGGTGAACGACGTTGACTTCGAGATCCTGCCCGGAGAGATCCTCGGCCTTATCGGTCCGAATGGCGCTGGAAAAAGCACGACTTTTAACTTAATTAGTGGATTTTACAAACCGTCCTCCGGATCGCTTTCAATCTTTGGGCGCGATTGCACCGGCAAGTCGTCCATGGCGATCAGCCGCATGGGCCTTGTGCGCACATTCCAGCACGGCAGCCTGATGCCAAGCATGACCGTCCGCGACAACATCCTCCTAGGGACGTTGCACAGCGTCAGCGGTCGGACCGCCCGCCGGATGCGGGCGCAAGAAACAGCCGAAATGCTTGGGTTGACCACCTTTCTTGATGAACCTGCGGGCACTCTTCCGCACGGGATTCAGCGGCTAGTCTCCATCGGCATTGCCTTTGCTGCGCGGCCTCGGCTGCTCTGCCTTGACGAGCCGTTGACTGGTCTCAATCAGACCGAGGTGACCGAAACGCTTTCGATGCTCGAACGTATCCGCGACAATTTCGACTGCTCCGTGCTGTTGGTGGAGCATAACATGAAGGCGGTGATGAAAGTCTGCGACCGCATCGTTGTGCTGCATCACGGCGAGGTTCTGGCAACGGGGTCGCCAACTGAGATCCGCAGCAATCAGGACGTCATAAACGCATACTTGGGGCACCGTCATGGCAACTGAAGTTCCCCCTCTCCGTGTATCGGGCCTGTCGGTACGCTATGGTGTCGTTCCGGCGATCAACGATGTGTCTATCGAACTGCGCAAAGGCCGCATTCTCACGATTATCGGTGCCAATGGCGCGGGCAAGTCGACACTGATCAAAACGATCTGCGGCCTAGTTAACCCGGTCGCGGGTGAGGTGTATCTCTTTGGCGAGAACGTTGTGGGGCAATCCCCGGACCGGCTGGTGGCCAAAGGGCTCTCGGTCGTGCCTGAGGGAAGGCGGCTGTTTGGCGAGATGACCTTGCTCGAAAATCTCGAGATGGGCGCGTTTTCGCGATCAGATCAAAAGGCGGTGAAACGCAATTTGGAGCATGTGCTCGATCTGTTTCCCGAGCTGCGCGACCGCTTGTCGACGCAGGCCTACACATTCAGCGGCGGACAACAGCAGATGATCGCCGTCGCGCGCGCGTTGATGAGTGACCCTCGTGTGTTACTGCTTGATGAGCCGACTATCGGCCTTGCACCGGCCATCGTGGACAGAATCGCGGAAATCGTGACGACCATCGCTCAAAGTGGCGTCGATGTGCTCCTTGTTGAGCAGAATGCCGAGATCGCGCTGGAGGTCGCTGATTACGGCTACATCCTTGAAGGCGGTTCTATCGTCATGGGCGACAAGGCGCGCGTGCTGGCGCAGAGTCCGGAAGTTCAGCGCGCCTATTTGGGGATCTGATCATGGGATTAGACGGCAACAACATCTGGCAACCGACCCCCGATTATATTGAAGAGGCTCAAGTCACCGCGCTTGCCCGTCGGCTGGGTGTTGCGGATTTCGATGCGCTTTACGAGTTCTCTCTTGAGCAACCCGAACAGTATTGGCGTGAGGTAGTCGATTTTTGCGGCGTGCGTTTCAGCCGTGACTACGACTCATGGTGTGGTCTTGGGCGCGGCGCGCCGTTCCCTTCGTGGTTCCTCGGCGGAGAAATGAACTGGACTGACATGATCCTTGAGCGCGATGAGGGCCGCGACCGGATCGCCATCATCGCCGAGACGGAGGATGGCACATCGCGCAGTGTGACTTACGCGGAACTCGCGGACCAAGTCCGTCGTTTTGCCGCCGGTCTCGAGGCGCAGGGCATAAAGCGCGGCGACCGAGTGGGCCTGTTGATGGAAAACGGGATCGAAGCGTCTATATCGCTGCTCTCCATCGCCTATATCGGCGCGATTGTGGTGCCGCTCTTCAGCGGGTTTGGCAGCGATGCCGTTGTGTCTCGGCTAGGGTCTTGCGGCGCGTTGGGGCTGATCACAACGACCGGTTTTCACCGACGTGGACGGTTCATCGATACAGCCAAGATCTTGGCGACCGTGCGGCACGAAGTGTCTAGCCTGAAGCACCTGATCGTTAAAGGATCAGAGGTGGCCCCGGCGCCAGACACCGTCACCGACTGGCAAGAAGTATCGGTTGACGCGAAAGCGGACAGCCGATCGGCCCGTATGTCGCCGGATGATCCTTTCATGGTCATCTTCACTTCTGGCACCACGGGCAAACCGAAGGGTGCGGTACATGTGCATGGCGGTTTCCCGGTCAAGATCGCGCATGATTCTGCCGTACACTTCGACGTGAAACCGGGCGATGTGTTCTGTTGGCCCGCAGATATGGGATGGATCGCAGGGGCATTGATCCTGGGCGCGGCGCTGCTGCGAGGAGCCACACTTGTCTGCTACGACGGCGCCCCGGATTACCCGAACTGGTCGCGCATGGGGCAACTGGTCGAGCGGTACCAGGTCACGCATTTCGGATCGGCCCCGACGCTGATCCGGGGACTTGCCGCACATCTCGCAACCGCGACTGCGCCGGACCTTTCATCGATTAAACTGCTCATCACCGCCGGCGAGGCTATTGCGCCGGAGCATTTCGTCTGGTTTGAGCGGCATTTTGGGCGTGGAGAATGCCCTCTCATCAACTACACCGGCGGTACGGAAGTGTCGGGCGCGCTTCTAGCGAGCGTCGTGACGAAACCCATCGTGCCGGGTGGCTTCAACGTTCGATCGCCCGGTGTTGCGGTCGATGTGATCGATCCCGAGGGCCATTCACTGACCGGATCGATCGGCGAACTCGCGATCCGCGCACCTTTCATCGGTATGACGGCGAGCTTCTGGGAGGACGAGGAGCGCTATCTCGAAAGTTACTGGCAGACCATTCCGGGTATCTGGGTGCATGGCGATCTGGCGATGCGTACCAAAGATGGACATTATTTCATCTTGGGCCGCTCGGACGATACAATCAAGATAGCCGGTAAACGGGTGGGACCGGGCGAGGTCGAGGAAATTCTTGTGGAGATCGATGGCGTAGTCGAAGCTGCAGTGATCGGCGCGACGGATGCTGACAAAGGGCAAACCATCGTTGCGTTTTTGACCTGTGAGAATGCGCCAGATGACATTCGTGCCATTGCCCGGGCGCGTGTAAAGGAACGCCTTGGCGCACCTTTCGCGCCTAGTGCAGTGTTCGTCGTCCCCGAGCTTCCCAAAACACGCAGTTCCAAGATCATGCGGCGCGTCATCCGAAGCGTTCATTCTGGCAACCCGCCAGGTGATCTTTCGGCCCTCGTCAATCCCGAAGCCGTCGAAGAGATCGCTCGAATTTTGAAGAAGCAATAGGAGAACGACATGGACTTAGGACTGCGCGGGAAAAAAGTGATTATTACCGGGGCGTCGCAAGGCATCGGCGAGGGGCTGGCTGAGGTTTTTGCCGAGGAGGGTTGCGATCTGCATCTGGTGGCCCGCTCTGTGGACAAGCTGAAGGCCTTGGCGGACAGGCTGGCATCAGAACAAGGAGTTAAAGTTGAGTGTCAGGAACAGGACATTTCCGCTCGGGGATCTGCGAAGGCGATCGCTGACGCTGCAGGGAAAGTAGACGTTCTCGTTAACAACGCGGGCGCTATTCCCGGCGGTGATTTGTGGCAAGTGGGCGAGGATGCGTGGCGCGAGGGTTGGGAGGTCAAAGTTTTTGGGTATATTGATCTGTGCCGTGCGGTCTATCTCCGGATGAAGGAAGCTGGTGGCGGTGTCATCCTGAACAACATCGGCAATGGCGGTGAAAATTTCGATTTTCGTTATATCGCGGGATCAACCGGCAACGCTGCGCTGATGGGTTTCAGCCGCGCGCTGGGGGGACGAAGTCTCGATGACGGGATCCGTGTGTTAGGTGTAAACCCCGGGCCGGTCGCGACAGACCGAATCGCTAACATCATGAAAAAACGCGCAATCGAACAGTGGGGGGACGAGAGCCGCTACACTGAATTGATGGAGGCTTATCCGCTGGGTCGACCCGCATCCGTGCGTGAGGTCGCCGATCTTTTCGCTTTTCTGGCCTCGCCTCGCTCTGCCTACACGTCCGGGACCATCATCACCATTGATGGCGGACTGACGTCGCGTCGCTCGATATAACTTCCAAGGAGACACCCGATGTCCGACGCCTATTCGTCTTTTAACTCGATACTTGTGGATCGCCCCGCGGATGGCGTTCTGCGCCTGACGCTGAACCGACCCGAGAGATTGAATGCTCTTGATGCCGACGGTCACAGGGAACTGGCTGATATCTGGCGGGTGGTGGATCGGGATCGCGACACGCGCGCAGTTATCCTGAGAGGCAAAGGCAAGGCGTTCTCGGCGGGTGGCGACTTTGAGGTTGTTGAAAAGTTGACGCAGAGCTTCGAGGAGCGCGCTAATATGTGGCGCGAGGCGCGCGATCTTGTCTACAACATCATAAATTGCTCCAAGCCCATCGTTTCCGCGATCAACGGCTCCGCCGTTGGGGCGGGGCTGGCGGCCGCACTCGTGTCCGATATTCCCATCGCGACCAAGACCGCGAAGCTGGTCGACGGCCATGTGCGCCTCGGCGTGGCAGCGGGCGATCATGCGGCGATCATCTGGCCGCTGCTCTGTGGCATGGCGAAGGCCAAGTATCATCTCCTGCTGAACGAGCCAGTAACCGGGGAGATGGCCGAGCGTCTTGGCATCGTGGCTCTGGCGGTCGAGGATGACGAATTAGACTCCAAGGCGCTGGACGTCGCCACGCGGCTCGCCAATGGCTCGCCCTCGGCCATTCAGTGGACGAAGTACGCGCTCAACAATTGGTTGCGGCAGGCCGGTCCAACATTCGATACCTCCCTTGCGCTTGAAATGCTGGGATTTTCGGGGTCGGATCCCACTGAAGGACTGAAGTCGTTCGAGGAAAAGCGACCGCCTGATTTTCCAAAGAAATCGCCGTTTTGATATGATGGTTAACGCGGCATATCCTAGGCTCTTCGAGCCCCTGACCATCGGCCATGTCACGCTACGTAACCGTGTCGCAATGATGCCCCATGCAGTGATGTTTGGGGCGGGCTACGGGTCGGCCATTGATCGCACCGCCGCCTATCATATCGAGAGGGCCAAGGGAGGTGCCGCGCTCATCATTATGTCCAACTTCCTAATGCCGAAATCGTGGAAGACGATGGGCAGTTGGGGGGGGACGCTTGAGACGACACCACTGGGTGGTCTGGACCTTGCCAACGATGCCAGCCTGCAACCTGAGTATGCCCGCATGATTGCAGAGATCACGGCGTATGGGGCGCATTTCGTGGCGCAGCTCAACGCTAGCGGTCGGCAGCTTCGTTCGCCTGGCACGACGCAGTTCGGCTTACCGCTTTATGCACCCTCCCCCTTGGCCTGCCCGCGCACGGGGGAGATCCCCAAAGAGATGGATAATGGCGATATCGAGGAATACATCGCTACGATGGTCGATGCGGCGCTCAACATGCAAGCAGCCGGGGCAGCCGGGGTCGAGCTGTTTGCAGCACAAGGCTATCTTCTCCACGAATTTTTGTCCCCGGTCACAAACAAGCGAACAGATCAATACGGAGGCTCCCTAGATAACCGAATGCGTTTCCTTATGGATACGCTGGCGAGGGTGCGTGCGGCGGCAGGGGATAATTTCCTGATAGGCGTACGGATGAACGCGATAGACGAAGTGCCCGGCGGACTAACTATTGATAACGCGACGGAGATCGCCCGGAGGCTGCGGACGGGTGGAGCGAGCTATGTCAACGTGAGCGGTCTGACCTCGCTGCACTATCCGGGCTGGATTTCTGACATCACTGCCCCGACGGCCCAATTTGCCCCCTACGCAGCGCAAATCCGTGATGCAGCGGATGGCATTCCGGTTTGCGTATCGTCGCGTATATCCACGCCCGAGGATGCCGAGGCGGTGCTGGCCAATGGCCAAGCGGATTTTATCGGAATGGCGCGCGCGCTGATCTCGGACCCTCAATGGCCTATGAAGGCAGAGCGCGGGGATCGCGCGGGTATACGGCTTTGCACCTATTCCAACCAAACCTGTATCGTCGGTCTGGATCGCGGGCGGGGTGTGGGCTGCATCCACAATACGGCCGTCGGGCGAGAGTCTCAGCTTGGCATGGGCGAAATGTATCAAGCTGCGCGGCCCGCCAAGGTGGCTGTGATCGGGGGCGGGCCTGCGGGCATGGCTGCTGCGCGCATTGCTGCGGAGCGCGGTCATGACGTGACGCTGTTCGAGGCGTCCGGCGCGCTTGGTGGTCAGAACCTGATGACAGCGTCGATCGCCTCGCGTCAGGGCTACGCCGAGATTCACCGCTGGCAGGCCACGATGCTCGACCGGGCAGGCGTGAACATTCGAATGTCCGTTGAGGCCGATGCAGAGTCGATTGCCGAGGAAGGTTTTACTGTTGCGGTGGTCGCAACAGGATCGGTGCCGCGCGCGGATGGTTACACGTCGCTGAGGCCCGGGGTGGACGGAATACCGGGTGCAGATGACGCGCGCGTTGCCACAGTCTGGGATGTGTTCAAGCAGCCCAAGCGGTTTTCGGGCGACGTGATCATAATTGAGGACGACCCGCATTTGTCGGGCACCGCGGCGGCGGAGATGCTTGCGTCGCGCGGTTGCGGGGTGACAATCATAACGCCTCACATGCACGCCGGTGCCGACTTGCCTGTGCATCACGCCCCACAACTTTACCGCAAGCTCGCGCGTATGGGTGTTGCCGTCCGTCCTGCCACGTTCGTAACGCGGATTCTGCCAGGCGTTGTGATCTGCGAGGACCGCTTCGGCGAACAGGAGACGCGGCTGGATCACAAAGGTGCGGTAGTTCTGGCAATGGGAAATGTCGCCTGCAAAGCTCTTGCGGACCCGCTGCGAGCGCTTGGGCTGGAAGTGCATATCGTCGGTGACGCGCTCGCGCCTCGACAGGTGGATCACGCTATCGTCGACGGAGAGCGGGCAGGCTGGATGATTGGATCAGGAGGGAATGATGCCGAGACTTGAGGGAAAGACCGCGTTCATTACTGGCGCGGCGGGCGGGATCGGCCGCGCAATCTGCCGCCGTTACATCGAGGAAGGCGCGCAGATCGTCGCTGCCGACATCGATGCGGATGCACTGGTCGAATGTCTAAAAGAGGCCGGCGCTGGCGAGTATGGCCTCGCTCAGGTCTGCGACATCACCGATCCCGAGAGTGTGAAGGCCGCGATGGCTGCAACCTTCGATCGGTTCGGCCCACTCCATATCTTGTGCAATGTCGCCGGCGGGTCGAGCCCCGCAGACGGACGCGTGACCGTGGCCCCGGACGAGGAGTTTTGGCGGGTTATTAAGCTCGACCTCTATGGAACGTTCTTGTGCTGCAAATATGCCATCCCGGAGATTGCACGTGCGGGTGGCGGATCGGTTATCAACATGTCGTCGATGGCCGCCCTCATGGCGTTGACCGAGCGTGATTGCTACACGGCGGCCAAGGGCGGCGTAGCCTCTATGACTCGATCAATGGCGGTGGAATATGCGCCGGACAAGATCCGCGTAAACGCCATCGCGCCCGGACTCGTGATGACACCTCGCGCAGAGCGGATCATGAAGGAGCGTGAGGAAATCCGTTTGCTGGCTGACATTCACCTTCTTGGGCCATGCCAGCCGATAGATATCGCAGAGATGGCGGTCTACCTTGGCTCAGATGAAGCGCGGGTGGTCACCGGACAGGTGATGTCGGTAGACAGCGGCGTGACCATCCACGGAGGTGCACAATGACCGTGCAAAGCGTAGCTGTGATTGGCGTCGGCGTGATGGGTGCGCCAATGGCGAAGAACATCCATGAGGCTGGTCTCGACCTGACAGTCTGCGACCGTAGCGAGATAGCGCGCGCGCCCTTCGCGGCGCTGGGCCTGCGCTGCACAGACCGCCCCGCCGACTGTGCTAATTGCGACGTTGTGATTGTGCTGACTGCAACGCCGAATCAGGCGCGCGACGTGATCTTCGGCGCGGGTGGCATCATTGAGGGTTTGACGGACACCAAACCCCTGATCGCGATCATGGGCACCGTCGCGCCTGCGACAATGCGCGAGTTCGCCGACGATCTGGAACCGCATGGCGTGGAAATCATGGACGCCCCCGTGAGCGGCGGCGTGGTCAAGGCTCGGGCGGGCACGCTGGCGATCATCATGGGTGGCACGCAAGCCAATTGTGAGACGTTGCGCCCTATTGCCGAGGCGGTGGGCGAGGAGATATTCCATTGCGGTGCGCTTGGGACCGGGCAGGCAACCAAGATCGTTAACAACTTGGTTGGCATCTCGATGCTGATGGTCGCTGCCGAAGCTTACCGCATCGGGATCGAGAACGGCCTGTCACTGCCCGACGCGATCCCGGTTTTCGAGGCCGGGACCGGCCGCAATTTCCTGACAACCAGGCCCAATGCCGCCTCCGAAGCCTATACCGCTTGGGCAGGCACACGCAGTCAATTCGACGCGCTGCAATCCATCATCACTAAGGATATCGACCTTGCGTTGTCCATTGGCGCCAAGGTAGGCCCGCTGCCCATGACCTCTGCGATCCGCTCGGTTCTTGCAAGTGTCGGCGACGAGACGTTCGAGACCTGGAGCATGGTCGCGGCCACCGGGGCAGGGGGCGAGGCCGCAGATCATGACTAAGACTGACCTCCACGATTGGATCGGTCGCGAGTTCACCGCCGAGGATACACTGACCGAACGTATGGTCGGCAGCTTTCGCGCCACGATGGACCCGTATATCGCCCCGGTGAAGGCAGGCGAGGCGCCGCTTGGCAGCCACTGGTGTCTCTTCCCCACGACTGAAACGATGGCGGGACTGGGGGTGGATGGGCACCCGGTGCAATACCCATACCTCCCGCCGCCGCCACTGCCCCGGCGGATGTGGGCAGGTGGGACAGTGGACTTGATCGCGCCCTTGCAGGTCGAAGACCGGATCACGCGCCGCACCGTGATCACGGACGTGACGCAAAAGACCGGGCGGTCCGGCGACTTGTGGTTCGTTTCGTTGGACCACGACTATACGACGAAACGCGGCACGGCGATCCGCGAACGGCAGGATATCGTCTACCGGGCCCCTGCCGAGGCCAAGCCGTCGCCAGCCGCCAAGCTGGGCTCTGGCGCGAACCCACACGACCTGCCCGTATTATGGTATGTCGAAACCGGACCCGCGCTTTTGTTTCGGTACTCTGCGATCATTTTCGTCTCGCACCGCATTCATTACGATCTGCCTTATGCGACCAACGTGGAGGGGTATGACGGTCTTGTCGTGCACGGTCCGTTGCAGGCCACGCTGCTGCTCAATGCCGTGGCAGCAGTCCGGGGAAAGCATCCGGGCCGGATCAATTATAGGGGCGTTTCCCCGGCGATTTGTGGCGATCGCCTGTCGGTCTGCGTCGAGGCGACAGGCAACGGAACATTCCACACCCGAAGCACCCGGGGCATCCATATGACTGGTAGCGTCGAAAGCTGAACGGGGATCAGGCATCACAGATGACAGAACCATCAAGCTATCTTTTCGTGCCTGGGCACCATCCTGAGCGGTTCGCCAAAGCGGCAGCATCCGGCGCGCATCGCATCATCCTCGACCTTGAAGATGCCGTTGGCGGGCAGGCTAAGGATAGGGCGCGAGACCATGTCGACGCATGGTTTGACAAGTGTGGCCAGGGCATCGTGCGAATCAACGCGGAAAACACAACGTGGTGGCAAGAAGATATTGCTTTGTTGGCGCGTCATCAAAAGGCGGAGGTCATGGTGCCGAAGGCAACGCCGGATACACTGCGTCGGATCGCGGCGGAATTACCTGGTCGGCCTCTCATCGCCATTGTCGAGACGGTTGAGGGGCTGGCCCGTCTGCGTGAAGCCGTCCAGCTGCCAGAAGTGGCGCGCATTGCCTTTGGCAATATAGATTTCGGAGCGGACGCACGCATTCCTGGCACCGGTTCGGTGCTGGACCCGGCGAGGTTCGAGATCGTCCTCGCCTCTCGGCTGGGGGATCTGCCCGGACCGATAGACGGTGTGACCGTATCGCTAGAAAACTCAGATGAGATCGTGGTGGATATCATGCGCGCCAGACAAATCGGTTTCGCAGCCAAGCTGTGTATCCATCCCCGCCAGGTCTCTTTCGTCAACGAGGGCTTCGCGCCCACTGAAGCCGAACTCGATTGGGCGCGCTGCGTCGTTGCGGCGCTCGACGCGGCGGATGGCGATGTGGTTGAGGTGAACGGCAAGATGGTGGATCGGCCGATGCTGCTACGCGCGCGACAGATACTGGAACCGGGCGAGACGAGATAGCGCTTTGGCGCGGCAAATTTGAAGATCGAATGAGGAAGTGAGTCATGCCAGAGATTGAGAAACACCAGGAGATCCGCGATGCGGTCGCAAAGCTTTGCGCGGGGTTTCCGGGCGAATATTGGCGCGATTTGGACCGCGAGCGGGCCTATCCCTCTGAGTTCGTGTCTGCGCTTACAGAGCAGGGATTTCTCTCCGCGCTTATTCCCGAGGAATACGGCGGCATAGGATTGAGCCTGTCTGCTGGCACTGCGATATTGGAGGAGATCCATCGGGCGGGTTGCAACGCGGCTGCATGCCATGCGCAGATGTACACAATGGGCACGTTGCTGCGGCATGGAAATGATACGCAAAAAAAGAAGTATCTGCCGAGAATCGCCGACGGATCGCTGCGCTTGCAGGCGTTTGGCGTGACCGAGCCGGGTAGCGGTACAAACACGCCTGCGATTAAGACCATGGCGCGCAAGGAAGGCGACCGCTATATTGTGAACGGCCAGAAAATATGGACCAGCCGTGCAGAGTACTCTGACCTGATGATCTTGCTGGCCCGTACAACGCCCGAAAAGGAATGTAGGAAAAAGACCGACGGGCTGTCTGTGTTCATCCTCGACATGACCATAGCGAAAAAGAACGGCCTGCGCATCTCGCCCATCAGAACGATGATGAACCACGCGACCTGCGAGGTCTTCTTTGATAATGTAGAGGTACCCGCCGAGAACCTGATCGGCGAGGAGGGGCGCGGCTTTGGCTACATTATGTCAGGCATGAATGCAGAGCGTATCCTGATTGCGTCTGAATGTATCGGTGACGCCAAATGGCTGATCGAAAAGTCGTCGGCTTACGCGTCGGAGCGCGAGGTTTTCGGGCGGCCGATCGGGCAGAACCAAGGCATTTCGTTCCCCATAGCTCAGGCCTATGCGCGGATGCGCGGGGCCGAGTTGATGGTGCACGAGGCGGTTCGTCTTTATGAGACAGGGGCAAACCCGGGCGCTGAGGCGAACATGGCCAAGATGCTTGCCGCAGAAGCCAGCTGGGAGGCGGCGGAGGCGGCCGTGCAGACCCATGGCGGGTTCGGTTTTGCCGAAGAATACGATATCGAACGCAAGTTTCGCGAAACCAGACTTTATCAAGTCGCTCCTATCTCGACCAACCTGATCCTATCCTACCTTGCCGAACACGTGCTGAAGATGCCGCGTAGTTATTGAGGGACACTGTCAGAGAATATCAAGTTGCGACGGGCAGGTTTTACCACCTATGAGATGTGGCTAAAATTCATTCTTCTTCATAGAGAAGTTACCTGCCAGCTCATTCAAGGCTCGCCCGGATGTGTGCCATTGTAGTATGGTTTCCTTATGATTGAATCTCTGTGCAACCTTCATGGTCGCGACATGGATAGCCCAGATTTTTTGGCTAGTACCAGCACGTCTAGGGTCACATTTTTAGCGTTCTTGGCCGCGCCCTTACGGGATGCCTGCCGTTTGTCCTATTTGCGCTCGGTCATGGACCAGCCAAGGACCGCCCCCCGCGCCTTAGCCGTCGCCAGAGCTGCGCGTGTGCGATCCGATATGGCTTGTGCCTCGTGCTCTGCGACTGCAGCCATGACGTGCAACAGGAAGCGGTTGGCCTCTGGCATGTCTGCCGCCGCGATCTCGACACCGCTTCCCGTCGAGGCGAGTCAGGAATTTCGTAACCACGCCATTGCTACCGCAGCTTACGCGGCTTGACTGTTCGTCACGGATGTCAGCGGCACCCAGTTCCAGGGCAGCAATTCATCCAGTCTGTTGATCTTGTGATCGTGGATGCGGTCGAGGATGTCAGCTAGATAGGCCAGCGGGTCGAGACTATTCAGCTTGGCCGTTTCAATGACCGTCATCGCCCGTGCGAGGGTTTCTGCGCCGGTATCGGCACCGGCGAAGAGCCAGTTTTTCCGTCCTATACCAATCGGGTGTTGATTGTCACTGAGAACTGACCCGGCATTTTCATCGAGATCTGACCCACCCAATCGTTATGATCTGCTGATTATGATGGCGTCAATGCTGTTGCCTCCTTTCGCTTTTTCTTCGCTGTTTCGGAGCTGGCCTTGAAGCGGTAGCTGTCATTTCCGGTCTCGAGGATGTGGCAGCGATGGGTGAGACGATCGAGCAGTGCTGTGGTCATTTTGGCATCGCCGAAGACGCTGGCCCATTCGCTGAAGCTCAGGTTGGTGGTGATGATGACGCTGGTGCGTTCATACAGCTTGCTCAGAAGATGGAAGAGCAGCGCGCCACCAGAGGCGCTGAACGGCAGATATCCCAACTCGTCCAAGACCACCAAGTCGGTCTTGACCAGCGCCTCGGCGATTTTCCCGGCTTTGCCTTGTGCCTTTTCCTGCTCCAGCGCGTTGACCAATTCCACGGTCGAGAAGAAGCGGACACGCTTTCGGTGATGCTCAATGGCCTGAATGCCGAGGGCGGTTGCAACATGCGACTTTCCTGTTCCCGGGCCTCCGATCAACACCACATTCTCGGCCGCGTCCATGAACTCGCAACGATGAAGTTGGCGGACCAAGGCTTCACGGATCTCGCTGGCGGCAAAGTCGAAGCCAGAGAGGTCTTTGTAAGCCGGAAAGCGGGCCGCCTTCATGTGATAGGCGATAGATCGCACCTCGCGTTCGGCCATTTCCGCCTTGAGCAGTTGCGACAGGATCGGCATGGCGGCTTCAAATGCGGGCGATCCTTGTTCATGCAGATCCTGCACGGCCTGCGCCATGCCCGGCATCTTCAGGCTGCGCAGCATGATGACGATGGCTGCGCCAGCGGGATCATGACGCATCGCGCACTCCTTTCTGGACCCGCAACCCATCATAGCGCGCGACATTGGCCTCGGGCTCCTTGCTCAGCGACAAGGCGGCTGGCGGGTTCACGTCTGGCTGGTCAGTCAGCTTGCCATCCAGCAGCCTGTGGAGCAGATTCAGCACATGGGTCTTGGTGGGCACGCCAGCCTCCAATGCCAATTCCACCGCGCAGGGGAGTGTCATGAACTCTGTGTATCTGGCCCGGTCCATGCGGTTTCAGATACTCAAGCGTCGAAGCGCTCGCCGAACATTATGGCGAACTGGTTG
>NZ_JBRJGP010000026.1:0-27982 GCF_053628555.1 Roseovarius sp. MBR-79
GGTCTCAAGGCCAACGATCTACAGAACTTTGCACCGCACAGGAGCCAAAATCAGCCCTTAGCGTACTATTCTGCCCCCTCCGGCATCAGACCCCTTATAGGGGTCTTCGCGGCCAACTGGGTCCAGTTCAATGCGCTTGCCTCAGCAATACTGAACGGAATTGACAGCATTGCCGGGGCACTTGTGGCTTCTGTCGGCGGCGGATCACCTGGTCCGTCCGGTACCTTTGCAGAGGAATTTGACGAACTGATTGCAGCGCTCGGGGACTATCTGAATGCTGCGGGATCTGAGCTGAACTGGATGGCGGGTGCCTTGCTTGACACACTTGGGGTTCTGCTGCTCTCGATTCTTGGCGGGTTGGCGGCGTTCATTGTTGTGGCGTCCCGGCTCATGATCGCTCTGCTAATTGGCATTGCGCCAGTGATGATCTTCTTGACCCTGTTCGAGGTGACCAAGGATTATTTCGCGCGCTGGTTATCCGCGCTCATTTCATTCGCGATGTATCCGATCGTCGTCGCCGGAGTGTTCGCGACGATCACGGGGGTCTCTCGGGCGCTTCTTGCCGAGCTTGGCGACCCGGAGGGAGCCTCGAACATAGGGGCCCTTATCCCATTTTTCATGATGGTGCTGATGGCAAAGGGTTTCATCATAGCAACGCCTTTCTTGGTTCGGGCGATTTCCGGAAACATCATGATGCCAGCACTCTCAGCCGGGTTCGGGGGAAGCTATGCCTTCGCCAGAGGGCTTGCAGGTAGCCAACAAGTTTACAATCGCTATGCCATCGGTGGCGCAACTGGGGCTGAATACGCAGCCCTTCGAGCGCGACAATTCTTCGGCGTGCAAGCCTTGCCGAGCCGGCCAAATACTGCTGGAGGGCCAACTGCGGCTCGTCCGGGTGACGCAACCGGAACAGGCGCCCGAATGCTGGCACAGCTTTCGAGACTTGGTAGGTTGGGCAGGCGGTGACAGCCAGGTGCCAAAAACTTGCCAAAACTGCAAAGGTTTCGCCGCGGGTTTTTGTCATTGCTAAACGGTTGATCCCTCGCGACACAAGGCACGTGGCCAAACACGACCGTTTCTGCCACAGGCGGAATCGACAATTTTAGCACCGTGCCACGGCCCTGCGCATCGCCCGATTGCCAACTGGCTCAGGCTCTTCGCCGGGGTGTTGCCCTTCACCTTTCCAGTCGTCTGACCAAAGCCAATCTTCGAAATAATAGAGCCAAAGGTAAGTCCACGGAATGATGGTTTGGTCGATCCGCTTCCGCGCGTCCCATTCCCTGGCACCTGGAAGATAAAGACAAAGGCGCAGCGGATCTCTGTAGACGTGAGGCAAAGGACGCCCTGCCGCCAGCAACTCCAGATCCGGGTCGTCTATCTGAACACCGGGCGTTTGACCCGGCTGAAGCGTGATAGTGGCAAGGTAGGAGCGCGCCAAGGCGGTCGGTTGTATAGGCTCTTGCCATGTCAATTTGTTTGCGCGGACCTGCCCCACACCACTGATAGCCGGGCTTGCCTTCAGGAACAGCAGCTGCTGCGACAGGGTCAGGTCGTATTGCCCGCCTCGTCCTATCATCAATCACCGAAGAACGTATTTGTGGGCACGGTCGTTGATGCTGCGACCTTCGATGTCGTCAGCCCGACCACAGGTGCGACAGAAAGCAGACCCGATTTGCGACCATCCGACACCGCATTGACGCGGTTGCCGAGAACCCGTCCGGTGACACCGGAACCGAACGAACGCTCCATGTTCAATGACACACGGTCCTGACCAACAGCATCGCGAAGGACTTCAAAGTCGGACAGAGCTTGTGCGTGCCACGCATAGAATGCTGGTGCCCGGCGTTCATCCTTGTTCCAATTGTCGGCGAAGTTTTCCCCGTTGGTTGTCTCGTTCAGGATGGCATAGCCCCGCCGTCCGTCCAGAATGGGGCGGTCGATGAAGTGCGGCATCATCCGGATCGTTTCGACCAACAGATCCATTTCGTCATGGAAGACGTGGTTGCGCACGCAATAGGCATAGGACTGCATCGCAAGGGTGGTAATGATAACGGAAATCGGGGCCACGTCTTGCGTGTTGTTCTGATAAAAAACGTCGCGGTGCCGTTTGAGCAATTGCACGATGCGGCGCAGGATGCCTTTCACTGCTTCTCGGACGGGGAACGGCTCCACCGTCGCCTCGTCCCGCCGCATGGCGATAAACTTGCCCACAAAGGTAGGCCGGAGTGCGGCGCGCTCATCGAACAGGGTCTTGTAGGCCCGCGGGTTTGTCGGATGCCATTCCTTCAGAGCCCGGTCGGGCACCAATTCGCCCCGGTTGCCGCAGACCGGGTTTGCTATCGTCGGGGATAGGTCGAGGTGGAAGTCCCCCGCATAGTTGAGACGCCAACAACGCTTTTTTTCTTCGAGAAGGCGCACATAGGTGGCGTGTTCCTTGAGCCGGTTTCCAACCGCCGCCTTCAGGGTCGCTGGTGAGATGCCGGACGCGATACCTGCACAAAAGCAGATCAGATCGACATCGAATTCCCGCCGCCCGATTGGCTTCACGGCCGTTCCAAGCGCACTGGACCCTTGGAGATAGACCAGAACACTGACGAGTAGGGGATCAGTTGAACCGGACAGCCAGTCTCCGACGGCACCATAGCTCTGGCGCGCACGATCAAACTGGGTTTCGGTGAGGTCCAGATCCTCGCCTATCTCGTCCAGGATGGTGAATATCTGCGTGCGCCGCCGAATATCACTGTCGGTCAGCGGCTGTCGCAACATCTGATTCATGCCGCTTTCTCCTTGAGTTGATAGACCGGCACGAAGGTATCGGCAGGCTGGGTGAAAAAGATCGGGGTCAGGTGGGGCTTTGCTTTTCGGGCTTCTGACATACCGAGGCCCTTGAGGCGGCCGATCTTCGTGGTGTCATCCAAGGTAAAAAACCCGCTCGGGACAGACGGCGAAATGCGGTAGATGCGATCCCCATCGTAAGGGTGTCCCGTCAGAAGTTTTGCCATGCCGAGGGCGCCATGTGATTGCCCATCCGCGTAAAGGTTGAGGACTTTGAGGCCGAGTCCGGCAAACCCTGGACTTTCGGGCAGCATGTAGACTTCGTCCAGACACCCCAGGCTCAGAATGCGCAGGTCTGACGGATGCCACCCCAGAAGAGTGATGGCTTCGACGACAGCAATGGCTGTGGGATTGTTGGCCCATGTCCCGCCATCGGTCAGGCCAATATCATCAGCAGTGCGATGTCGCTTGAAATACGTAGGTGCCGCTGCCGTAGCCAGGGCGGCATCAAGCGCAGTCTTGCGATAATCGGTTTGCAGGCGTGTGTGATGCGCGGTCTTGTAGATATAAGGGCTGCGGAGATCGGCATCCCACGCCGGGATCACCAACCGGGTCTGTGATTGCCCGATCAGATCGTTGTTGAGAACGGCCTTGAGTTCACGGGCAAGAATTGCCGCATCGTGCTTTGGACCGACTACGTGCCGACCTGTGGCGGTGAGGGTGCGCCATGCCTGCCGTATCCTCCCCAGCGGTTCATCATCCGCATTGTCCTGACCGAAGATGACAGGCCCGCGACGCTCGTAAAGCTCGAGCAGTTCCTTTGCCGTGCGGCCGAGGCCAAGGCCGAGTGCGATGATGCCACCCGTCGATGTGCCCGCGATGAGATCGAAATAGCGCCCAATGGGCTGGCCCAGATCTTCCTCGAGCCCCGCGAGGAATGCAGCGGGCATCGTGCCCTTAATCCCGCCCCCGTCGATGGAGAGGATGCGACGTATCTGCCTGTTGTTCCCACCGTTGCTCATCCTGACATCCATTCCGCTTATGCTCTTCAGCCTTTCGGCGGATACGGGTCCTTGCCATAGGTGTTGCGCTCGCGGATGCGACCGTTCTCGCCGTGGATCAGCATCTCGCTGCCCTGACGAATGGCGGATTCCCGCGCGGCCGTGATGGCCTCGCGCTGCGTGCCGTGGACGGAAGACGCGCGGGAGTTACCCGCCCCCTTCACTGCCCAACCGCTTTCATGCGGCACAACATGCTGATTTTTCTTAGACATTTCAAGCCTCACGTGTCGATTTCGGTTGACGATGCGACAACCTTGTGTTTAAATATACAGGAAGAAATGGCGTTTATCAACCACAACAATAACCGCCGGGAGAGGATCATGTTCGGACAAAGACTCAGGCTTGCCCGCAAGCGGGCGGGTCTATCCATGCAAGCGCTCGCGGAGCGCGTAACCCCAAGCGTGTCAGCGCAGGCCATCAGCAAATACGAGGCGGACAAGATGATGCCGTCCTCGTCGGTGCTGGTCGGCCTCGGCAAGGCGCTCGGCGTGTCACTGGACTTCCTGCTCGGCGGTCAGGTCGAAGCTCTGGAAAGCGTCGAGTGGCGAAAGAACTCGACCGCCTCGGCGCAGGATCGCGCGATGGCGGAATCCATCGTCATCGAGAAGCTCGAAGACTATCTCGCCATCGAGGACATCCTCGATATGCACCCCGCTGAAGACCCCTTCGCCGCGCTGCGCGTGGACATGGTGGCCGATGAAGAGGCCATCGACTCCAAGGCGCGGGACGTGCGGCGCGAGTGGCAGCTTGGGATCGACCCGATCCCGAGTATGACCGCCCTGCTCGAAGACAAGGGACTCAAGGTCATCGAGGCCGATCTCCCGGAACGCATCAACGGGCTGGCCTGTCATGTCGAACGGGCGGAGGGCGCACCGACTGAGGTGATCGTCGTCTCGCGGCACACCAATGTCGAACGCAAGCGCTTCAACCTCGCCCACGAACTCGCGCACCGGATCATCACCGAAACCGGCAATGCCGCACTGAAAAAGGAGCCCTCGATGCACCGCTTCGCGGGGGCGTTCCTCATTCCGCGTGAGCATCTGGAAGAGGAAGCTGGCCGAAACCGTCACGGCATGACCTGGATAGAGATCATGCGGCTCAAGCGCACCTATGGCGTCTCCGCCGCCGCGATGCTCGTGCGGCTCGGCCAGGTGGGCATCCTGTCGAAGAGCGCTGTGGAATATGCGTTCAAGACCTATGCGCGAAGCTGGCGGCGCGAGGAGCCGGAGCCTATCGGTCCAGGCGAGGGCTTTGCGGCCTTCGAGAAGCCGCAGCGCTTCGAGCGCCTCGTCTGGCGCGCGCTCGGCGAGGAGATGATTTCCCCCGTGCGGGCGGCGCAGATGCTCGGGCTCCCCTTGAGCGTTGTCGAACGCGACATCAGGGGGCCTCGTGACCAGTGACCTGTGTTGTCGTCAATGATGCGTCCTGTCTGATCGACTTGAAGAAGGGAGAGTTGCTGCACGTCCTGCTGCGGCTGCCCTATCGCTTCATCGTGCCCCTGCCCATCCGTGAGGAGGAGCTGCTCGATTTCACGGCGCAGGAATGGCGGATGCTCGAAGACGGTGGCCTCGCCACCTACGATCTGCCGGGGGAAGAAGTCGCGCGGGTTTTCGCTCTAAAGCGGGAACATAGCCGCCTGTCGGCCAATGATTGCTTCGCCCTCGTGACGACAACCTGCCAGGAAAACGGCATCCTCCTGACCGGCGACAACCTTCTACGCAAGGTCGCCACCGCTCGCGCGGTGCGCGTTCATGGCGTCCTCTGGATCATCGACGAGCTGCACGCCGCCGAAGCCTGCGATGTCGGGCTTCTTGTCTCCGCCCTGCAAATCTGGCGGGCGGATGAGGCGGTCTTCCTACCCCCCGCCGAGATCGACAAGCGGCTGCGCCGTCTCGGGGCATAATCTGAACAAGGTGGAGATGGCTGGACCCTGCCCACGACGTTCCGAGCGAAAGATCGAACGGTCATGCAAACCAGCCCCTTTTTTCGGCGTCAAAAAGTATCGTTTGTGACATTCAGCGTTACGGAAGCTACGCGCAGGTCGCCATGCCCGCCACCCTATCGCGCAACCAGCCTTTCACCATCCTCCTCTCGCAGCATCGCTTCCATGTCCTCCAAGCCATCGACTGCAGAGCGCATCTGCGCCTCATCAGCTACGCTCGCTGCCTCTGCATCGGCGACCTGGCTTCCAAAATCCATCTCCATCTGGCGCTGTTCCTCGGCGATAACGGTTTGAACGACAGGCGCGGTCTTTTTTGGAGCGACGTCGGTTTGCTTTGACGTTTGGCTGCCAGCATCTTGGTGTGCGGTCTCCACAACGGCGTCAGACCCACCTGGTCCGTTCGAAGGCGGAGTCATCGGCATGGCGCGCACGCTCAACGGGAGATTGCCCTGCGGCCCCCCTCCCCCCGGCTCCGGAAACGGCAACTCGCCCGTCTGTGCCGCGTGGATCGCGCGGAACAGCCGATCATCAAAATACTGGATCCGTTTGGCTCGGACCGGCATTTGCGCGTCGATCACCATGACGATCTCATCGAGCGGTAGGCGGCGCGCTTCATCTTCAGGCAACAACGAGCTCTCTTCAGTCCGCGTGGATTGGCTGCGGCCCTCGAAGGGGTTCTTGCCGATGGACTGGGACCGCGTGATGACGGTCTTTGTGGTCTTTCCGACAGCCTTGCTGAGCTCCTCGACGGTTTTCTCATCCGAGGGCGTCAGGTAGAGCTTCACGCCGGCATTGCCCTGCAGGGCGCGCCGGGTGTTCTCGCCGTAGATTTCATCGAGGGCGGGAATGGTTTGGGTGACCACAGCGAGGTGACCACGATAGGTCCGCAGCGTCTCGATGCTCTCGACCACGATCGGCATTTTTCCGAGGCGATTGAACTCGTCGAGCATGATCATTACGGGCCAGGGCTCATCCGGCCCCGGGTCCTTTTCCTGCATGGCGGAGAGGAGATCGGAGAAAAACAGCCGGATCAGCGGTGCGAGTGGCTTTACCATCAGCGGCTGGACCACGAGATAGACCGAAAAGGGCTTCTTGCGGATCGTCCGGAAATCAAAGTCCGAGACCGCCGTCGCCTCGTCGATGGCCGGGTTCTGCCATTGATCGAGCCCCGAGGTCATCAGGAGCGAGACGTATGAGGTCAGCGTGTCGTTGTTGGTTGAGGCCAGCCGGGTGAAGATCAGCTTGGCGGCCCTGTTGTCGACCTCATGGCCCCGCGCGAAGTATTCCTTCTGCTTGTTCCCTCCGGAGGCCGCGATGCGATAGATCTCGCCCAAGGTGGGGCGCTTGCGCTGGAACGCCAGCAGACCTGCCGCCACGAAGAGATCGATCCCGCCTTTGAGCAGGCCCTGCACCCGGTCATTGTCGCTTTGCAGGAAGAGCGTCGCCAGAAGCTGTAATTCCATCTGTTGGCGCGCGGGATCTTTCAGCTCGAAGATACGCAGGAGCGGGTTGTAGCGATGCGTGCGCTTGCCCTCCCAATCGGTGGGGGCAAAGCGATAGACCTTGTCGCCTTGAGCTGCGCGGTGCCGGGCCGTGGCCTCGAAACACTCGCCCTTCACATCGAGCGTCACGGCGGAGCCTTTCCAGGTCAACAGGTTCGGAATGACGAAGCCCGTGGTCTTGCCGCGGCCCGTGGGCGCCACGATCAGCGCATGGGGGAAGACCTTGGAGCAGATGTAGCTGGCGCGGGAGCCCGGCGGCCCCAGCTTGCCGAGGATGAACCCGGTGCCGGGCGCCCCGAAGAACCCATTGGCCTTCATCTCGCGCGCGCTCTGCCAATGGGTCTGGCCAAAGCGTGTCAGGGCGGACCCCGAGAGGGCGAGGCTCAGCATGAGGCCGGCGGCGGCGAAGCTGCCGATGATCAGGTGAATAAGTTGCGCGTCCTCCGGGCGGCGGTCCAGGATCGCCAGATAGTTCTGCGCGATATAGGCAAAGTCGATCTCGGCCCCAAACCCGAGATCCTGGTAGGTCAGCACCGCCGAGGCGATGGTATAGCCCATGGCCCCGGTCACCAGCGTCACAAGCAGGACGCCCGTGGCGATCCGCGCCTTTCCCATGGAGGCGCTCAATGGACCTGACCCCGCTCGGTCTCTCCATCCACGTCTGTCGCGCGGTGTTTTTCGTATTCGGTGTCGGCAAGATCATCGACCACCTGGCGCAAGCCCTCCGTGTTGGCCGTCGCGGCATCGGATTGCAGATAGACCTTGGCGACATAGAGCCGGTCGAGGCGGTCCTCGAGAACCTTCTCCAGCGCATCGGCATCGCCAGATGTGAGCCGGTCGAGTTGGCGGTCATCCAGCACCCGCGCGATCTCGTCGCGAAATGCGTCCCGCTCCGCCTCGGTCTCGAAGGGCGCGGACAACTCCCCCGCCCGCTCATGCTCCAGGACACGCGTAATCTCGTCTGCAAGGCGGTCGGCACGGTCAGACTGCGGCGCAGTTTCATCGCGGGTCGCGAGGATGTCGTCGCGCGTGCCAGACCCAAGCCCGTCGCGCATCTCGTTTTCGCGGCGGACCTGATTGATGACCTCCGTGTCCCGTATCTCGACGACGGCCGCATAGGTCGCACCGAGCCCACGGGCAAGGTGGGACGGCATGTCCGGATAGCGCGCGCGCAAGTCATCCGTGACAGCATCTGCAACGGGCGTGCGGACGTCGCGTCCCTCCATGATCCGGTCGACTTCTCGGGTGATCTCGCTGGCGCGGGCCGCATCGGTGATGGTCTCCCTGTAGGGTTCAGACCGGTCGATCACATCGCCAGGACGTGCGAGCAGGTCCGGGCGTGCCTCGAGATACGCGCGCTGCTCCGTCTCGATCCGGCGCTCCGCCCTTGAGACAACCTCCCAGTCCCGGTCCTCCACCTGCTGCGCTGTCAGGCCGTCTGCGCGCATCTCCTGACGGATTGTCCCTTCCATCGCCCGCACCGCGTCCCCGTGATAATGGAACCGCTCGCTGATCGGTTCCGCTTCCATGACGCCATCCCGGCGCAGCACCTGTTCGCGTTCCAGCAGCGTGCCGAGCGCGACATGCACATCGTTGAGAATGTCGCGGGCCTGTTCCAGATCGGCGCGGCGCTCGAGATTCAGATCCCGCGCCTCGGCCACCTTTGAGAGATCGTCTGCGATCCATTGATGCTCGAGCGCTGCATTTGAGGCGCCGGTCTCGATCCGGGCCACCACTTCCGATGTGCTGATCCCGGTGCCCCGTAGTGCCGCGTCAATGCGCGATCTCAGGTCGGGCTCTGCCAGACGCTCGCGCTGGCTGGCGTCGATATTGGCCTCAGAATAGATTCCACCCTCCGAGGGCGCGTCTGAGAGCGAGCCCGAGCGCAGCCCCAAGGGCTGCATGTGCTGGACCTGCGCCTGGATGGCGGTGAGGCTTTTCTCGAGCGCGGGCCGCTCGGCATCGGGCTTCTCGGCGATCATGCCCTGCACCCGCGCGAGCTTCTCCGCATAGAGGCTTCTCAGATCCTCGAAACTTTGATCTTCGGCCATATAAACATCTCCTGTTCGGTCCACCTGCCCGCCGCGCGCCAGCACCTCGCCCGCGCGGAAGAGTGCCGCGGCAATATCCTCGCGGGCCTCGCGCGAAGCCTCCGCGGCCAGCGAATGGTAGACGGTTCTGGTGTTGGCGATCTCCGCCAGCGTCCGCGTCAGGTCCTGCCCCACGCGTTCGCGCTCGCGGGGCGCGCGACCCTCTTCTTTCGCGGCATAAACTTCGCTGGTGCGGGCGGGGTAATGCACGACGCCGCGATCCACCCGGCGCGTGGCCTCGAGGCGCACGCCGTACTTCTCAGCCTCCTCGACCATGGCGAGGCGGAAGTCGTCATAGTTGAAGCGATGGTTGCGCCCCAAGAAGAAGAACTCGCCCTCCTGCGAGCGGCGGTTCAGCACCAGATGCGCATGGGGATGATCGCGGTCCTCATGCACCGCGATGATGTAGTCGAAATGCCCCGCATCGGTCTGGAAGAACCGCTCGGCCACGTCCGTTGCGATGTCGCGCACATCCTCGCCCCGCGTGCCGATGGGGAAGGACATGAGCATATGGGTGGTCTGTCCGAGCTTGGGCTTGAAGCCCGCATCCCACCGTTTGGCAAAGCGCTCGGTCAGATCCTTGATGTCACCCGCCTCGAGCTTGGACTTGCCATCCAGGAACCCGCTACTGTCCACGATATGGGTGGACTTGGTTGTGAGGTAGTCGAGCTGGTTTGCGAGCTGCGATTTGGTATGCGTACCCCCGCCCCGGATCGCCTTGAAGACCGCTGGCCGATGCCCCGCAGCCGCGCGCACAAGCTGGCTCTGCTTGGCCACGTGCAGCCCTTGCATCGAGCCCCGAACGCGGCTCCAGCCATCCCGGAAGACCTCGCCCGTGACGGCATGGACGGCATCATTCAGCCGCATGGGCAAACTCCCTCAAGGCTGCCGTGGCCTGCAGCTGCATTGCGTCCCGACGGCGGCGCAGGAGCAGATCGATCTCGTCAGCGGAATCCAGAATGAACCGCGCCAGCCCGCGCATCTGCGCAAGGCGCAATTCGGTGAACTCCGGGCCAGCCCCCTGCCCCTGCCGGTTGGCCTGCGTCATCTGCTTGGCGATCTGCGCGACCCCATTACCGACCTCGTGCAGAGAGGCGCGGTAGCGCGCCATTTCGGCCGCCATCTGCGCGTCCGGAACGAACACCCCGCCTGCCGCCTGAATGAGCCGCCTGAGCCCCTCGGCACGGCTCTCGATCCCGGCCTCTGCCAGCACCTCGTCGAGCGCCGCGAGCTCCGCAGCCGTGACCTTTACACTGACCGCTGAGACCGGAATTGCGGCATCCGTCTGGCGCTCGGCATCAGCTTTGAGCGTGTACTGAATCGCCCGCACCGACACGCCAAACCGTTCCGCTAGCACTGAAGTGGAAACGCCTTCCGCAGCTTCGCGAACGATCTCCATGCGTTCCGCATCTGAGAGACGTTTTGAGCGCGACATGCGAAGAAAGACCCCCTATTTCCTGCCACCTTCCACCAAGGCTGCCCCTACATTACGATAATATAACAATCTGTCAATTATATACTTACGTCGCATTCAGTCTCAGGCAGCCTTGGTGTCCGCTTCACGCCGCGGCCCGCAGGGACGCGGCTCTGCCGCCCTCACCACCGGGCGACCCACCTGTCCTAGGGGTCCCGTCCACCAGCCCCGCCCGAAGGTCTGCCCGAACACCACGTGTTCGGACGGAACCGCGGGCGGGCGCAAACCCCACCGACAGGGCGGACAGGCAGGGTCAAGGAGGGCCAGATTTGGGCCCCCAAATCTCTGCCGCAAAAACCGGGAGGCCCTGGCCGATAGGTTTTTGTGGATGGCCCCCTTGAGGCTGACTGGCCGGTCTGTCGCGGCCAGACTATTGCGAGCGGCGATCGTCCTTTGAGAGCGCAAGGACCGGCACCAAGGGGACGTCGCTGTCGGCGATCACCCGCGCCGGAACCGGCATCCCTGGAACAGGGACAGGGCCGCCCCAAGATCGTCCTGGGGCGGCCCATCTTCGTCAGAGGATTCAGTCCTGGGGATCTTTCGCGCTCGGCGGGAACATCACCAGCTCCGAGACCGCGACCGGGAAGTCGAGCTTGAGGCTAAAGAACTCCGAGCCGTCCCCGTTGCGGGTGTTGCGGAACATCGCACCCACGCGCTGAAAACGGGTGCGCTCCTGGCCATCGGTGTCGGTGAACTTGACGGGGACGGTAGCGACGTAGTGGTTGGTCATTTGGGTTACTCCTTATTGCGATGGGGATCACCCGGCACGGGGGCAAGAGGCCCGGTCGCAAGCGCAAATGCGGAGGGTCCGCGGCTCCGCCGTGGAAGCCGTATTTGTGCTTGCCGAAGCGTAAGCTGAGGGCACGATTGGGCCGACCCCGTGCGATCAACATCGATGAGCAAAAAGGAGAGAACCGGATGACCCTTGCCATCACGCAGCCGCCACCATCCGCGTCCGCGTCCCGCCGAGCCTGGCCGGAGTGCTGACGGAGCCCGCCCGCGTGGATGCAATGTTCCGCAACACCACCCGAGGGACGTGCAGGTCTTCAGCCTCATTTGCGACGTCTCGACCGCTCGCGTCTTGCGCTGCTGACGATGTGCGTGAGGTGCGCACCATCCCCAGCCCGTACCGATGCGGATGGGCCGCACTCTGGTGGACCGGGTAGAGGGGTGACGGTGCTGGCCGCCGCAGCCCGTCCGTCACGCGTGACCGACCGCACACGCCATGAGACATGACGAAAGGGCCGCGCAAAGCGCGACCCTCTCTCTTCAATCCTGCGACGCCGTCTTCGCCGGGTCCGCAACCCGCATGACCGTCAGGCCTTTCGCTTCCGCCTTCTGCCCGAGGTTCAGCGCGACCCCGTTGCCGCCGAAGAGTAGAACTCCCGTCGCCGCGAACTTGTCGTCCAGCATTTCGTCGTTGCACTTGAACGGTGCCGCCCGCCCGTGCGCGGACCAGCGCGGATCGAAGCGCGCCTGTGCGACCCCGCGTGCCCGGGCCCACCGAGCCGCGATCATCTCCGCCCCATGCTTGCCACCCTTATGGCAGAGGAAGATCTCCTGATTGCGGTTCTGCTTGATCCGTTCGCGAACCTTATCGAGCGTGTTGAAGATCACATCGACATCGGTCCAGTCGGTGGCGCCTGAGACGATCAGGGGAACCCCCTCGACTTTGGATTTCTCGGCGGTTTCACGGTCGTGCTGCTCCAGGAGCTGCCGCGCCTCGAATACCGCCCCGGTCTCCTGCGCCCGGACGCTTGCGCGCGACCCGGCTGCCGGGATGAAGGCGTGGCCCGTCTCGACCTCGTAGCATTCCGCCGCCGCCTCGCTCATCACCTCGATGGCGCTGACAATCTCCCTCAGCTGCAAAAAGCGCGCCTGCGCTTCTTCGAGCGCGGTCTCGGCGATCTCCGATCCGTCGTGAGATTTTGCCAGCGCGCCGATCTTGTCGGCGGTGCGGTCGACCTCCTTGCCAAGCGCCACCTTGCGGCGCTGCAGGATCGTCGCGAGCCCATGGGCCAGCGGTTCGATTTCGGCTTCAAGCCCGGTCCCGCGCAGCTGACCGACCAAAGCCTCGAAGCTCTCGCGGATGATGCGGTCGGTCAGGACGTGATCCTCCGGGATCGGCAGCTGCGCGTCCTTCTCGGTCAGTCCGAAAAGCTCGATGGTCTCGTAGGTGTTTGCGTTATCGTAAGCCATGTCTGGTCTCCAGTGTTCGTTTCCAAGGCCACCACGTGAGTGTGGGGGCATGGCCGAATGCCTGGTTTCCGAATCTGCCCGGGTCAGGGACGGCGCAGCCGCCGGCTTGCCGGGCGCAAAAGTTTTCCGCGCGCAGCACCGGACGCATTCACGCCCTCACGCACGGGACCGCCCCGCACCACTGGCCCCGCCCTCGCCGAAAAGTTTTGCGATCCTTGACGCGGGCTGATTTGGGGGCCATCCGGAGGATATGCTTCCGCACTCATGTGTGTGTGTTTTGACGGTAGGTTTGCCCGACCCGAGCAGGCAAACGGCCCGACCGGACGCGGGAGACGGATGAAGTGGCGGGATCGTTTTGGCCTCGGGCCAAAACAGACCAGAGCGCAATCCGGCGGAACGGCCGGGGAGGGACGTGCTCGGGAGGCGGGCAAACCGGGATGGCGGGTGCGACGCCGCGGTGAGGCCGCATGGCCGAATGCGCGACGGACCGTAGGGCCGTTCTCCCCTGCGACACGCGAAGCCGAGCTGGGGAGGCCGACAGGCCCAGCTTCACGATAGACGACCAAAAACTCGCGTTTCCAAAGTAGGCAGGATCGTCGCCAGAATCATAAACTTGTGAGCTTGAGGTTGTACGCTTTCGTTTAGTCGGGCCCTGTCTTTCAATTAGTCGGCGCTTGACTTTCAATTGGTCGGGTGCGCACTTTCAATCTGTCGAAAGGAGCCGTGCGACGATGTACCCAAGATTTGCCAAGGCTAGAGTGGAAGAGGCGCTGTCCGACACCCGAGTGGTTCTCATCTCGGGGCCGCGTCAGTCCGGCAAAACGACGCTTGCAACCGACATCGCGTCGGACAAAACACCCTTTCTGACATTGGACGATGCCAACGTGTTGCGGTCAGCAATCAATGATCCGATCGGTTTCGTCCGCGGATTGGACCGCGCGGTGATCGATGAGATCCAACGCGCGCCCGACCTTCTACTCGCCATTAAAAACCTAGTCGATGACGACAAGACACCAGGGCGGTTCCTCCTAACAGGTTCGGCCAACCTGATGACCATTCCAAAAGCGGCGGATTCCCTTGCCGGTCGCATGGAGGTCGTTCGGTTACTGCCTCTCTCACAGGCAGAAATACTGGGCACTAAATCAGACTTCATTGATCGAGCATTCACCGGAGAAAAGCCGACGGCCGACCACATGATCATAGGCGACGAGCTCGTTATCAACGTGCTTACAGGAGGGTATCCCGAAGCGCTCAGCCGAACGCGATGGTCGCGGAAGCAGGATTGGTATCATAGCTATCTTGATGCGATCGTCCAGCGTGACGTCCGTGACGTCGCACAGATCGAACAACTCGCCATCATGCCAAAACTCATGTCAGTGCTTGCCGAGCACTCAGGTCAGTTAGTCAACTACACGGGTATCGGTGCCGGCCTCGACCTCAATCATGTCACCACGCAGAAGTATGTGAGTGTCTTCGAGAGCCTCTACCTCGTTCATACCCTGAAGCCGTGGTTCACAAACCGTCTGAAACGCCTGACCAAGTCACCCAAGTTACATTTTCTCGATGCGGGCCTCCTCGCGGCGATGCGCGATGTATCACCGGAAGTGGTCGGTAAGGACAAAACGAGCTTCGGTGCAATCCTGGAGACCTTCGTGTTCAGTGAATTGCGGAAGATCGCGACGTGGAGCGAACAGAGGTGCACGTTTTCGCATTTCAGGGATAAAGATAAGAACGAGGTCGATATCGTGTTGGAGAACCGCCGCGGCGAGGTCGTCGGGATCGAAGTAAAGTCATCCGCCACCGTTTCGGCGGGAGATTTTTCAGGCATGCGCAAGCTCGCAGACGCATGCGGAGAGAAATTCGTCCAGGGAATGGTTCTTTACGACCACGATAAGGTCGTCCCGTTCGGCGAGAACATGTTCGCGGCCCCGCTTTCATGCCTGTGGAGCCGCTCATGAATCTCGTCGAGGAACAATGCGTTGAGGACCTAGCAGACCTGCTCTACAACTTTTTGCCTGGGAGCGGAAACTCCCGGACCGCGTTCCCATTGGCGGCTGCACAAGTCCAATGCCAAGACCTGTGGACGGGCGGGAGCAAACGCCCCGCAATCGTCCAAATGTTATCATCAA
This sequence comes from Roseovarius sp. MBR-79, assembly GCF_053628555.1. Lineage (NCBI taxonomy): Bacteria > Pseudomonadati > Pseudomonadota > Alphaproteobacteria > Rhodobacterales > Roseobacteraceae > Roseovarius > Roseovarius sp. MBR-79. The sequence continues at coordinate 15,173 of NZ_JBRJGP010000026.1, forward strand.
CCCTCGGTCAGCGGCGACACAAGTTTAGCTCATTGATGTTGACGATCGTACGGCAATCGATGACCTGGCGTAGAGGCAAAGGAGATCCGCTAACCCGCGCGGAGGTAAATGCATTAAACGTGCTCCTCTTGCGCCTATCGCTAAAGGTGCCCGAGCTCAACGATCCAGCATTTCTTGATTCCCTACCGAGTGACCAAATCGAGCCGGAGACGCCGCCGGCGGAAGCGAGGACCACCACGCTGTCGGATGAGCTGGCAAAAACACTATCGGCGCGACTGATCGGCCTATTTGACCACCCTCCACAGCGGCGCGGCTACGAATATGAAGGCTTTCTAACCGAACTTTTTGCCGCCTACGGTCTAACGCCGCGAGCACCTTTTAAGCTAACAGGAGAACAGATTGACGGAAGTTTCAAGCTGCACGGCGAGACTTACCTTGTCGAAGCCAAATGGCAGGCTGGCCTCACAGGGCAATCCGATCTGCTAACCTTTTCTGGAAAAGTCTCTGGCAAGGCGACGTGGACGCGTGGACTCTTTATCAGTAATTCTGGTTTCTCAGTAGACGGCCTGAAAGCTTTTGGGACGGGTAGGCGCACGAACATAATCTGCGCCGATGGCTTCGATCTGCATCAGGTCGTTCACAACCGTCTCTCATTGATCGACGTTCTTGACGGAAAGCTGCGGCGAGCTGCCGAAACCAATCAGGCGTTCGTTCCTGTCCGAGAATTGCTATGATGAGATCCAAAACAGTAGGTGCGACCAACGATCTCGAAGATGCGCAGGTACACGACTAAACAGGTAGCAGGCAAAAAAAAGACGAGCCGCGCGAAAGCAACAATTTTTGGATTATGATTCACTACGGAAAAGAAATTTCATGATTATTCCAGATAACGAGACCGCCGTTGACATGATTTACTCGGAGGCCATCTCAGCGACTGTCGCGAAGGTGATCAGAGACTCCGGTGCCGAACCTCTCACGGTCGGCGTCCATGGGGATTGGGGTGCTGGAAAGTCGAGCGTATTGCTCATGCTGGAGGACGCGTTCTCGGATGACGATCGCGCATCCGTCATCCGGTTCAACGGCTGGCTGTTCCAGGGCCTCGAAGACGCGAAAACCGTCGTAATCGAAACGATCGTCGAACAATTGCTGCGGGATCGGACGCCCACAACCAAGCTGAAAGACACGTCAAAAAAGCTGCTTAAGCGCGTCGATCTCATGAAGGTCGCGTCCAAGGCGGGCGGTCTCGCCCTGACCGGCCTCACCGGTATCCCGTCCCCGGACATGCTCAGCGGGCTGATGGAACAGGGGAAGAAGCTCCTTGCCGGTGGCGGAGATCTCACAGTTGGCGATATGACGGGATACGTCAAGAATGTCACAGATTGTCTCAACAACCCCGAAGTCGAAACCTTGCCCGCCCACATCCATGCCTTCAGGGCGGAATTCGAGGAACTCCTCGAGGCCGCGGACATTGATCGGCTCGTCGTCGTTGTTGACGATCTGGACAGATGTCTTCCCGCAACCGCGATCGAGACGCTTGAGGCGATACGGCTTTTCCTGTTCGTGCCAGGTGCGGCCTTTGTTATCGCGGCCGACGAGGGGATGATCGAATACGCCGTCAGGTCTCATTTCCCGGACTTGCCACTATCATCCGGCCCGTCGACCTATGCCCGGAATTACCTTGAAAAGCTCATTCAGGTACCGTTCCGTCTGCCTCCACTGGGATACGTCGAGACCAAGATTTATCTGACGCTCCTCGTGGCCGGAAGCTCGCTCGACACCGGTTCGACACCCTTCAAGACATTACTCGAACTGGGTCGTGAAGCCTTGAGACGCCCTTGGGACGGCAGCGGTCTGAGCCGCGGCGTGATTGAAGAGCGTCTTGGCGCGGTCTCGGCAGAACTGGAGAACGCGCTCATTCTAGCGGATCAACTCGCGTTGCCACTGGCCGAGGGCGCTCAAGGAAATCCGAGGCAGATCAAGAGATTTCTAAACACTCTCAATCTCCGTCTCGCGATCGCGGACGCACGCGGGATCGGAGACGAAGTGAACCCCGCCGTCCTCGCCAAACTGATGCTCGCGGAACGCTTCAAGTCCGATTTCTTCGAACGTCTCGAGGCGGAGGCCGCTGTCAGTGGCTCATCCAGGACCGTTGCAGCACTCGAAAAAGCTTTACGTACGGATGATGAGGAGTCCGAGAAAGCCAAAAACCCGGCCGCCGCTAAGGATCAGGATCAAACCGACAAGCTCCCAGAGGATGACCTCCTTTCTAGTGAATGGGTCAGACGATGGGCTCTAGTCGCTCCCGCCCTCATGGATGAGGATTTGCGCCCGTATTTGTTCGTGTCCCGAGACCGCAAGGCGCTTTTCACTGCTGGCTCTAATCTCGCGCTGAAAGAGGACTGGATCGAGAAACTTTGCGGCAGCACCCTGGGCGCGCGCGCTGCTGCGGTGGAAATCGTAAAGCTCACGCCAGGAGAGATCGAGCAGATCTTTGACGTGGTGGCTGCACGGGTCAGGGCTGCAACGGACTTGAAGAAGCGACCAGATGGCATCGAAGGCCTTGCGGAGCTTTGCAAAATATCCGCCAATCTCCAGACCCCTACTGTTCGCCTTCTAGCCGACCTACCAAGCGGTCAGCTAGGGCCTTGGGCGGCCGCGGGGTGGGACAAGATCTTCACCAGGACGGAGGCCAAGCGCGAGTTTGCTAAACTCAAGGAGGGCTGGGCCAAACTTGATCAGAACAAACCACTCCAGCTCGCTGCGGGTGGTAGCCGCAGTGGCCGTAAGAACGGGACAGGATAATGGGAACGTCGAGTTCATACGGCGGGCCCGCGTCCGGCCTTGTTCCGGATTGGGTCGACAGCGTCGATCCGGGCATGGGCGGTGGTGAAGATGGGTCCGGTAAGGACAGAAGTGATCATTCTGACACCGAAAATTCGACCTCGGACGAGAGCGGCGTAGCGCAGGTGCCGCCCACCGTGGCCCCTCCCGGCGGCGCATTCACCTATCCTCGCGGACAGTTCACCCGATTTACGAATGGTGGCGGGAGCAAGTCGCTCGGACGGGCGTTAAAGGGTTACGTTCGCGCCGCGGGGGGCGGTGCCGGGGCAGCACGGCGAATGCCGCATTCTACCCGGGTTGCATCCGGTGTCGCCGGGCTCGCAAGCGCCTTTGTGAACGAAGGTGCCGAGACGGCGCTCGCCCGATTTGACCTTCAGGGCCTTGCGGGCCGTCCAGCCGCAGAGGTCCTCGAAGCCGTGGCGGAGATCATCTGCCCCGATGGTGGGACGATCGATGAAGCGATCGCCCGTGACGCGATGCTCGAAGCGATCGCAGAGGTTGCGGAAGATGATCCCGGCGCATTCGATGAGCTTTCAAAAGATCAACTCGATGAATTCCTATGTGACGTGATCACCCGGAGCGTGGTAACAAAGGTCTTGAACGAAATCGGGACGAACGCGCTGCACGGATCCGCGTCCGACGCCGATTTCCGGGAAGCCGAGCGGATCACCCGAGATTTTACGCAGGGAAGGGTTAGAGACGCTCTTGGTAGCAGGTTCGATGTTGGATCGCGTCCGACACAATCCGAAATCGACAGAAGCATTTCCGAGGTTTATGCCGATACATTCGACATGCTAGGCGCAGTCCTGGAGACCATGCAATGAGACGGAACGTTTTTGTACGATTGGGTTGCGACGACGAGGAATCTACTCAGGGCGCGGCAGATATCACCGTCGATATGATCGACAGTTTTGGTGACCTCGACAGGGGCTTAGGGCAGCTGCTGGACCGGCTCTTCAAGTTAGGTGCGAGGCCGAGCGAGGCCGCGGTCGATCTTATGATCGTAGCGACTGCGGTGTACGCCGCCGACACCGGTGTCTCGCGGGAACGATACGCCGATGACGGTTGGACGCGCATGATTAGTCTTAGCGTTCCCGTCGCGGACCCAGATCTCTGGCGACACCAACAAGACCACCTGTCCCGGATGCTGCAATTCTTGACCGGCGATCATTGGAGCTTCACGTTTCGGGGTCGACCGGACGATCTTCAGTCATTCACGAAACAACCCGAAGAGATGGATCTCACAGATTTCACACAGGTGAGCCTGTTCTCGGGCGGGTTGGACAGTCTCATCGGCGCGATCGACCTCCTCGCCTCCGGACAACGACCGCTCTTGGTCAGCCATTACTGGGACGGAGAGGCATCCAGCGCACAACGGCAGTTGCTCGAGGTATTGAAGGAACGACATGACGGCGCGTTCGAATCTGTCCGGGCCTATATCGGTTTCCGAAAGTCGGACTTTGCCGAAGCTGGAAGTGACAACAACCAGCGGGCGCGCTCCTTCCTTTTTTACAGCCTGGCTGTGGTTGCTGCCGATGCCGTCGCCTCTACGAACAAGGTGCTTATCCCCGAAAATGGGTTAATCGCGCTCAACGTACCCATGGATGCCCATCGGCTCGGATCACTTAGCACGCGGACGGCCCATCCGCATTTCATCCGATCGATGTCGCAGCTGGTCACTGCTTTGGGCGTCGACGTGACGCTGGAAAATCCATATCGTTTCAAGACGAAGGGAGAGATGGCCAGAGAATGTGGTGATCGCGACCTGCTTGCGGAACTCGCTCCGGTCTCAATGTCTTGTTCCCACCCTGCACAGGTCCGTTTCGAGAGCGCGCCGCCCCAGCATTGCGGACGCTGCGTCCCCTGCCTGATCCGTCGCGCATCGCTCGCTGTCGGGCTCGATGAAGCGGATACCACGAAGTATTTTCTTGATGACTTGAAGAAAGACGTTCTGGACTCGAAGTCGGCAGACGGGAAGAATATCAGGTCCTTTATGTTTGCTGCTGAAAACTTGCGGCAAAATCCCATTCGGGCCAGATTTCTCGTGCAAAAGCCGGGGCCGCTGTGCCGCGATGAACTAGACTTATATATCGATGTGTATCGCCGTGGCATGGATGAAGTATCACAGCTACTCGAAGGCGTAAGGACAGTGCATGGCTGATTTGAATTGGTCCGGCCCCGTCGATTTCCATTGCCATCTCGATCTCTGTCAGAACATGCGCGCGGAATATGCGCGGTGTGAATCCGCGCGGTGCCTTACACTCGCGGTCACGACGACACCTAAAGCCTTTTCTCGAAATGAGGGCATGGCGCGTAATGGCCACTTCGTGCGTGCCGCCCTTGGAATGCACCCGCAGCTGGTCGCTCAAAGAGCGTCGGAATTGTCACTCTTTGAAGAGCTGGCGCCCTCGACAAGGTATATTGGCGAGGTTGGACTAGACGCCGGGCGACGGTTCTATCCATCCTTCGAACGTCAAAAGATTGTGTTCGAACGAGTGATGGCGCTATGCGCAAGGCTCGGCGATAAAGTCATCAGCATTCACAGTGTTCGAACCGCCAGACAGGTACTTGACGTCGTCGAACAAACTGGTGCGCATCGCACGTGTGTTCCAGTGTTGCACTGGTTTAATGCCTCAGAATCGGAGATCAGAAGGGCTTTGGATCTTGGCTGCTACTTTTCAGTCAACGAACAGATGTTGCAGGCTCCGAAGGGGCGTAAGTTGCTTGAGACCGTTCCGCTGGAGCGCGTTTTGACGGAAACGGACGCCCCGTTCCAGTCCGATGAGAAGGGGGGCAATTCTCCTGGTGACGTACGTGGGGCTATTCGCTTGATCGCAAATGCATATAGCAAGGACAACTCTGCGACCGAAGCTCGGATTAGGCGGACCGCGACAGAACTGTTGGCCAACTGATTATGTCCAATCAAACAAGACTGCGCGAAGCTCAGCCAACCCTAGACAATGTGACCTGGACGAAGTGGAACGTTCTCGCGTTCGGGCCGCTTCAGAGCTTCCAAGTACTTTGTGGCGATATCGTCGATCCCGTCATGCCCAATCTTCGATACAGAATCGCGTGGTTCCTGCACGGTCATAGGTCAAACCTCTCGAACCAGACGCGTTCTGTTCTTGGTATTCCAGCCATCAGCGGGCTCACAAACAAGTCTTCATTGGTATATTATCGTAATATGATTGGGCGGCTCCGCAACAGTCCAATGGTCAGCAAATCGGTTTGGAGCAGTAAGCGCAGATCTGGCAGGGCTTAGAGTAGGTCCTTGACTCGAACTGACACGAAAAGAGGGGAACCGTGTCGTCACGGTTCCCCTCTGCCAGTTCGATATCGAGCTTTCTCACCCGGATCAGGCGACCAACGAAAGCCCGGCGCCCGCGTCCTGCGGTTGCTCACCGCTGTCGATGAACGGGATGATCGAGAAGGTCTGGCCGCCACGCTGCTCTTCGTTCTGCACAGCGTTGACGCGCAGGTCGCCATCGGGCGTGTTGATCAGCAGCGACAGGTAGTCATTGCCCGTGCGGCTGCTTTTCGCCATCCAGGCCGAGCCGACGCGGATCGGTGTGCCACGCGGCGAGCTGACCTCGATCCGGTAATCGGGGTGGGTCTCCTCGGATTTGTAGCTGTTCTCGATAAGCATGAACTCCAGATCGAACATCATGTTGGCGATGTAGCCGGTGAAGGCGTTGTCGGCGTCCATGGCGGTGAGCTCGCCCGAGATCGAGCCGGATTTCATCAGGCCGTTCAAGACCAGCGGGATGATCTCGAACGCGCCGCTTTGGGCCGCACGCGCCTCTTTCGTCTGCACCGCGTTGACCCGGAACGGACCCAAGCCGACATCGATCTGCATCGAGATGTAGGGGTTGCCGCTGGTATTGCCGGTCTCGTTCCAGGCCGTACCGATGCGCACCTTGCGGCCTGATTTGTTGACTGCCGTCACGTCAAAATCCGGGCTGCGCTCGGACATCTTCGGGCGGGTTTCAAGCTGGATGGCGATGTCAAAGCGTGTCGAGTGGATCATGCCGGTGTACTGAGCGGCTGCGGTCTCGACATTGCGGGTGAGGGTTCCTGCGAACATGGGATGGTTCCTTTTGGATTGGCCGGTGCCTGACGTTCTTGCCAACGCATCCGGGATTGCTTTCTCGACCCCTTGAGGGATCACAAATCAGAAAGCCTGCTTTCCTTTCAGCCCCGCCCACGGGTCAGAGCTGCCGTCCGAGCGGGAATGCCCCCGCGCCTCCGGGTGCTACGCCCCTCCCCTGCCCGTCTGGTCTTGATTGGCTGCCCGGATTTTCAACGCTGTCCTCCGATCGCGCGATGAAGAACTCCGCCTCTTTTCCGTTCAACCGTTGCCCGCTCCGGTCTGTCAGGCCGATGCAGCTACCATTCGGCACATAGGTGATGAGGTACTGACCGAGCCGGTCCTTGTGGACAACGTAGCCGGTATTGGCCCAGTGCACGGTCTGCCCGGCATCGACGGCGGCCTTGATTTCATCGAGTGTCATGCGATCCTCCTTACGAAGAATGGTGGGGAAACGACGCAAGAAGCCCGGTCGTCCAACCGGGCTTCCATGCAGCATTTGTTTGGCAAACGGCCGAGACCTGTCAGGCGCTTTGCGTGGCTTGCGTCGCGCGCGCCGCCATCCAATCTTTCAGGCCAAGAACCGTTCGTCCGGCGGCGACCTCGGAGGCCCAGGCAACCCTTGGGTCGCCGCAGGGCTCATCGCCGGCATGCCGGTCGATGTGGCCATTGGCCATCCATGGCTCGGGCTGTATCCGTCGCAGCCAGTCCGCCATGCTCGGGATACGGCCCTGACAGTCTTCGCGGACATGCTGCTCGCCGATCCAGCGCACGGGAATGTCCCGACCTGCGCTATTGGTCAGGGTCAGGCCGAAGACACGTTCGGCTTCAAACAGGCCTTGGGCATGATGGCGCATGGCTCGGTGCGTGAAGAGCGCGAGGTGCTCTTTCGAGGCGTCAAACCAATCGTGCACAGCCTGATAATCGGACGGTGCCCCGCCGAATTTCCGGGCAGAGCTTTCAGCATGATGAAGCGGATGGGCCATCTCAAAGCCCCTCGTCATAGCTGTGCGAGCATTCGACATAGCGGTCCGCGTGATCGAGCGTGATGCTGTCGTTGCGCAAGTCCCAGGTCAGCGTGCCGTAGCCGCCCTCGTTGTTTTCGAACCCCGGGTGATGGTGATAGGCGAGCGACCAGGCGAAATCGCCCACCTCTGTGGCAAGCGGCTCCGACAGTTTGACCTCTGCAGGCTGCACCGTCACATCCTCGACATTGCCGGAGTCGCCATAGCCTTCGTATTCGGCAGTGACCTCGCTGATGCCAAGCGCACGTAGTTGTGCGAGCAGCTCCGTTCGGGATGCCTTCAGGGTGGTTTCGCGCTCTGCACGCCACTGAGCCGCCATTGCGGCATAATTGATCTGGGGATTGGTCATGGGTCTGTCCTCTTATCTGAATTTGGTGGGCCGGGCGTGGCACTGGTCAGCGCGCGCCCGGTAAGCGCAGACCGGGCAAACCCCGATCCGCGACGCCAGACCGGAAGCCCGCTTTGACTTTTCAGGCGGCTTGTTCTGCCGGCTTAGTGGTTCCCTGCCCAACGATCCGGGCCAGAATATCCACCGTGTCGATCCCGTCCCCATGCGGCAGGAACACCCGCAACTGGAAGGCAATGATCTCGGTGAAGCAGCCGAGGGCCTTGAGACCTTCAATCATTCCCCGATCCGCGCCGCCCAGCTCGAGGCGCAACTCGCCTGCGACGCGGCGACGGGTCAGGGTCAGTCCCTGGCCCAGATCGACCGGCGCGGTGGTGCCGAGGGCGGCGGTCAGCATCTCCTGCGGTGTTTGCGGATTGAAGACGAGGAAGCGGGCGCGCAGCGCTGCCGCCCCTTCCTCGCTCAGCGTCCGCCCGATCATCGCGGTCGCCCCGTCGGGCGTGACCCGGTAGATGCGCTCATTCGTGGTCGGAATATCCTTCCAGATCGGCAGCAAAAGCCCGGTCAGCAGGTAGAGCTTGGTCGTGGTGGTTTTCGGCAGGGACGCAGCCTCGGCATCCCAAAGCCGTGAGAACTCAGGCTTGCCGATCTCTTCCCAGGCCGAGGACTCGAACCGCGTCTCCTCGATATAGCTGGACCCGTTTGGCCGCACGGCCTTGCGCATCAGTGTGACGATATCCTCGTCATACATCTGCATGGGCCGCGCCGAGATGAGCGCCGCGCGGCCAGAGGCGCGGTTGACCATCGGCAGCTTGTCGGGATTGCGCGACATGGCCTCTTCGGCGCTAAGGACGGGGACCGGGTCGGTCACTTCGAGCCCGATGATCCGCGTCACCGCGCCGGATTTCGGGCAGGTCCAGAGATCCTCTGTGGAGACCTGTTCGATCTTTTCGCCACGCAGGGTTTCCACGCCGAGATCGAGCGTGCCCGCCGCGCGGGCCCGTTCAGTCTGATCGGCAATCCGGCGCATGAACTCGGCGAAGAGCGCATTCTGCATGTGGATGGGCAGCGCCAGCACCCGATTCAGAAACCGCTGGATCGGGGGAAGCTCCTCGAGAAGCACACCGTCCTTGTCGATCAGTCGCAGGGCTGTCCAGTCGGTGAAGCTCTCGTAGCTCATCGCCTCGGCCCGCCCGGCTGCAAGATCGGCGAAATACCCACGCAGCGCCGCCCGCGCGATCGGGCTTTCGAGATTGTCCTCCTCGCGGAACATGCCCTGCGAGCCGGTCTCGCGCTGGCCCTTGGTCAGGGCCCCCAGCTGGTCGAGGCGTTTGACAATCGTCGAGGTGAAGCGCTTTTCGCCATGCACATCGGAGGTGCAGACCCGGAAGAAGGGCGCGCTGACCTGAGCCGAGCGATGCGTGCGGCCCAACCCCTGGATGGCCGCATCGGCGCGCCAGCCGGGCTCCAGCAGGTAGTGCCGCCGCCGTTTCTGGTTCTTCGCCGTTTGCGCCGCGTGATAGGACCGGCCCGTGCCGCCCGCGTCAGAAAAGATCAGGATATCCTTCTCGCCGTCCATGAAGGCTTGGGTCTCGGACGAATTGCTGCTGGGGCTGCGCTTTTCGATGAAGAGATGGCCGTCCGCGGCCTTGAGGGGCCGGATGGACCGCCCCGTGACTTCTGCCACGGCCTCGTCGCCAAAGGCCCAGAGGATCTGATCGAGCGCCGAGGGGATCGGAGCCAGCGTCATCAACTCCATCATGGCCGCGTCACGCAGAGCGAGCGCCTCGCGCGAGACGACCAGCGCGCCAGTTTCATCGCGCAACGGCTCGGGCACCATATTGCCGTCGATCTCGACCAGCTTTTGCGCATGAATCGGGAAGGCCTGTTCGAGGTAGCCGAGAACATAGTCGCGCGGCGTCAAGGCACCCTCGACGAGTTCATCCTCCGGGTCCATCGCCTCAAGCCGACGCTTCAGCAGGCTCTCGCCTGTCGAGACCACCTGAATGACGCAAGCCTTGCCCGCCGCCAGATCGTCCTTGATGGCGTGGATGATGCTTGGAGCCTTCATGCCCATCAGGAGATGGTTGAAGAAGCGCTGTTTCGTGCTCTCGAAGCGAGATTTGGCAGAGGCGCGTGCGGCCGAGGCATTGGTCTCGCCCGAGGCATTGTTGACACCGGTCGCCGTCAGCGCCGCCTCGAGATTATGGTGGATGGTGCGAAACGCTCCAGCGTAGGCGTCATAGACCTCGATCTGGGCCGGGGTCAGCGCGTGTTCGAGCACATCGTATTCAACACCGTCGAAGCTGAGGGCACGCGCTGTGTAAAGCCCGAGCGTCTTGAGATCGCGCGCGACCACCTCCATGGCGGCAACGCCGCCGGCTTCCATCGCCGACACAAAGCTCTCGCGGCTCGGGAAGGGATATTCGGGGCCCTGCCCCCAGAGCCCCAGCCGCGCGGCATAGGCGAGGTTGTGCACGCTCGTGGCACCCGTGGCCGAGATGTAGAAGACGCGGCCGCGCGGCGCGGCCAGCTGCAGCCGCAGGCCAGCAAGGCCCTGCTGGGAGGGTTTGACCCCCCTGCCCTGCTCGGACCCGGCCGCGTTCTGCATGGCATGGGCCTCATCGAAGGCAAGAACCCCGTCAAAGTCTTCACCCATCCAGGCGAGGATCTGGCTCAGCCGCGTGGTGCCGCATTTGCCCGCGGACCGCAGCGTGGCGTAGGTGACGAAGAGGATTCCGTCGCCCATCGGGACGGGCTGGTCCGGTTTCCATTTGGAAAGCGGCTGAATGTCGGCAGGCGAGCCGCCGAGATCGGTCCAGTCGCGGATGGCGTCCTCGATAAGCGTCGCGGATTTGGAGACCCAGATCGCCTTCCTGCGCCCGGAAAGCCAGTTCACGAGAATGAGCCCCGCGCATTCGCGCCCCTTGCCGCAACCGGTGCCGTCGCCGAGGAAATAGCCGAGGCGATAGGCCCGTGCGTCTGGATCATCATCGGCGCGCGTCAGCTTGGTCTGGTCGTCATCGATGGTGAACCGACCGGCCAGGTCGCGCCCATGGGCATCATGTGCCATGACGATGGTCTCGAGCTGCGCCTCGGAGAGATCTCCCTCCTCGATCAACCGCGCGGGCAGGCGCAATTCCGCACTGGCGGCACCTGAGGGCACCGGCGGGGCCACAGAGGCCATGGCGATGCTTTCAACGAGCGGGGTGGGATGTTCCTGCGCACCCGCAATCTCGATCCGCTGAGGACGGTAGCGCGCATAGATGTCCGAGATGGGCGTGTTGTCGCGAGGGATCTCAAAGCTTGTGAAGCTGAGCGGACGGACGGCATTGGCCCGGGGTTTGGAGGCGGCAACAGGCGCAGCGCGGCGGTTGCGCGGGACAGATGATGGAACGGTCGGCCGAGCATGAGGGATCGCTTCAGCCCGTTGGGCAGGGCGCATCTCGGGCCGGGTTGCGGCCACGGCGTCGACAAAAGGAAGGGCTTCGTCCATGTCGCACACAATGGCGCGGATCATCTCGCCGTCCTCCTGCACCTTGTCGAAGACCATGAGCTGGGTTTCCACAGTTGTGCCGAGCTTGCGATAGACCTGTCCCGGCATCGTGAGTGCCAAGCGCGGCGTGAGCAAACCGCAGGCGCGGGACCAATGCGCGGCATCGCGTTCGGGCGTGAATCCCGGCGGCATGATCGCCACCAGCCGCCCACCGAGTGCCAGGCGCTTTGCAGCCGCGATGAGATGTTTGGCGGCGATGTGCTTGTCCCGGGAGCGATCGACCGAGGAGGCGAAGGGCGGATTCATCACCACGACGTCGGGTAGAACCGGCGTGTGCAGCAGATCGTCGATATGCTCGCCGTCATGGCCCGTCACCTCGCCGCCGAAAACCGCGCGCAGGAGGCGCTGGCGAAAGGGGTCGATGTCATTGAGCAAAAGCATGGCACCGGCCCGGGCGGCGAAAGCTGCCAGGGCACCGGTGCCAGCCGAGGGCTCCAGCACGGTCTCGCCCTTGCGGATCGCCGCGGCCCGTACCGCCATGGTCGCGAATGCCAGCGGCGTGGAAAACTGCTTCAGCCGGATCTGCTGCTCTGACCGGCGAGTTTCCGGCAGCAGCCGTGAGGCAACCAGCTTTGCAGCGGCGATGTCACCTGCCGCGCCGTCCCCACGCAGCAGCACTCGGATGGCAGCGGCCTGCATCACGTCATAGGCCATCCGCCAGTCCCAGGCGCCGCCAGCAGCGCTGCCATGAAACGTCTCGCGCATAATGCGCGCGAGCGCTGAGCTGCGCAGGGGTTGGTGGTCGACCTCCGCGCCGATCTGCACGAGGGCAGAGGCGAGGGTAGCGTCGGAGATTGAGAGAGCCGGGTTCGCCGGATTGGGCTTGGTCATGGGGATTTTCCTTTGGATCAGGGTCTGAGTTCCAAAGGACAAAAAGCCCGCTTCCGTAATGGGGCGGGCCTCTGTCAAGGGTTTCGGGCAAGTCAAAAATCCCGGCGAAGATCTCATTCTTCAC
>NZ_JBRJGP010000027.1:0-25796 GCF_053628555.1 Roseovarius sp. MBR-79
GTGAAGAATGAGATCTTCGCCGGGATTTTTGACTTGCCCGAAACCCTTGACAGAGGCCCGCCCCATTACGGAAGCGGGCTTTTTGTCCTTTGGAATTCAGACCCTGATCCAAAGGAAAATCCCCATGTCCAAGCCCAAACCGGCAAACCCGGCTTTCCCAATCTCTGACACTGATCTCGCAAATGCCATCGCACAAATCGGCGCGGAGATCGACCACCAACCCCTGCGTAGCTCAGCGCTCGCGCGCATCATGCGCGAGACGTTTCATGGCAGTGATACCGGGGGCGCCTGGGACTGGCGGAAGGCCTATGACCTGATGCAGGCCGCGGCTGTGCAGGCGCTGCTACGTGGCGACAACAGTGAGGATGATTACTCTGCCGCAAAACTCCTTGCGTCACGTCTCCTGACGGAAACGCGCCGGTCGGAGCAGCAAATCCGTTTGCAGCAGTTCTCCACGCCGTTGCCATTTGCGGCGCTGGTCTTGCGGGCTGCGGCGATCCGCAAGGGCGAGACCGTGCTGGAGCCCTCGGCTGGCACCGGTGCCCTGGCCGCTTTCGCCGCCCGGGCCGGTGCCACGCTTGTGCTCAACGAGATCGACCCCTTTCGCCAGCGCCTCCTGCGCGCGGTTTTCGGCGGCGAGGTGACAGGCCATGACGGGGAGCATATCGATGATCTGCTGCAGACGCCGGTTCTACCCGACGTCGTGGTGATGAACCCGCCCTTCGCCTCCTCGGTCGATCGGTCGCGGGACAAGCACATCGCTGCAAAACATCTCATCGGCGCTGCAAAGCGTCTCGCGCCCGGCGGGCGGCTGGTGGCGATCATGCCGCCGGGGTTCACGCCCGAACGCGATGCCGCGCATTGGTCCCGCGCCTGCGGTCTCCTGACGCTGCGACTGGCGCTGACGATGCCGGGGCAGGTCTACCGCAAGCTCGGCACCTCTGTCGAAACCCAGCTCATGGTCTTTGACAAGGTGCAGGAGGACGGCGAAATGATCCGCGTCCCTGTGCGGGATCTGGATGAAGCCTTGGCATATGTCGATGCCGTGGCCGCAACCCGGACCGAGATGCGCCCCGCCCAACGGGTTGAAGCGATCCCTCATGCTCGACCGACCGTTGCATCCTCTGCCCCGCGCAAGACCGCCGCTGCGCCTGTCGCCCCCTCCAAATCCCGGGCCAATGCCGTTGTCCCGCTAGTTTTCACAAGACTTGAGACCCCGCGCGACAACACGCCCATCTCGGATATCTATGCGCGCTACCGTCCGCAGCGGATCGAGATCGCGGGTGCGCAGGAACATCCCACGCCGCTGGTCGAAAGCATCGCCATGGCCTCGGTTGCCCCGCCCAGGCGCGCTTCGATCCGCGCTGGTCCGCGCATGGCCGGGCGGCACCGTTCAAGTGCAACGACGAAATGCTGGATGACAAGTTCGCGGCGACGGGGGTTGTACTCTTCGGCGGCAACGGGGTCGCGCTGAACCTCGGGCAGAAGGCGGAAGCGAAAGGTCTGACGGTCAGCGCTTCGGTTTCTGAGAGTGTTTGCAATTCGGCAGATGCCAGCGGTTTGTCATCTCCCTTGAATTTTAAGGTGCTCGATGCAAACAGGGCGCTTTCGCTATCGTCGAAATGACCCACCAGCTATCGCGCGATAGGTCTTTCTGACTTTATTTTTCGGGCCGCTGATGTGGTGCAGGCGATCGGCGTCATCGGTCAGCAGCAAAGTCCCGATGCCTGCTTGTCCAAGCGGCCAATGGTTGAGATCGCTGGATTGCGGCGTCTCCGGCGCGCTGGCGGGATGTAATGGTCTACTGTGCGCGCATATTTGTGCGAGCACATCACGCCCAGAGGCTTATTCATCAGCACGGTCAATGCCCGCAAGTGGATCGAGTGCTTTAATCCCGATTGTCATGCGGCGCGACAAATCCGCACTATGAATAACCCCTGGCTTGTATGATGTCAGATCGAAACAATGATCTGCGATACGAGCTCGGCGGTGTTGCTGACATCGAACTTCCGCATCAGCTTCGCGCGGTGAGACTCCACCGTGCGGACCGAGATGCCGAGTTGCTCGCCGATTTTCCGAGACGTCATTCCCTGACCAATAAGCGGTGCAATTTCGCGTTCACGACCGGTCAGGTTCACAGACTGGTACTGCCTCTTGTCCTGGATGCGGTCGAAGCTCCAGATCATGAGCTTGAACGGATCCTCGGGCGTGAGCGTGATGCCCCTGGCACGTGCCCAGAAGAGCTCCTTCTTCGCCGTCTGCATGAATCGCTCGTCTTCGTAGAGCGTGGTGGCCCCCTTGCGCAGCGTTTCCTCGCAGTTTTCTCCGATGCGCTTGAAATCGGCGATGGTCGGGTAGAGGAGCTGGACAGACTTGTTGACAAGCTGGACTCGTGCAAAGCCGAACAGCGTCTCTATGGCGCGGTTGATCTCAACGATCCGCCGATATCGCACCATGATCTGAGCAACAGGCGATTCGCGAAAGGCCAGGAGACCGGCCTTCTCGGGTGTCGATGTGTCGATCATGAAGCCTCCCCCCGACCCATCTATCAGTAGAACTACTGAGATATACGCGTAGTTCTACGAATACCACCTAACAGTTGTGCGTGATACCATTTTCTTCGAGGAGGACTTTTTCATGACTAGGCGGATTTCCATCATCGGAAGTGGGCACTCGAAGTTCGGGCGCCTGGACAAGAACCTCGAGACATTAATCGTCGAGGTCACGCGAGAAGCAGTCGAGGAGGCAGGTGTCGATCCCGCCGATATCGACGCGGTGTTCCTGGGTCACTTCAATTCGGGACTGGTGACAGACGGCTTTGCCTCGTCCCTGATCCATCAGGCTTACCCTGAACTGCGCTTCAAGCCTGGCATGAGGGCGGAAAACGCCTGTGCATCCGGCTCTGCGGCGATCCATGCCGGCATGAACTCGATCCTGGCGGGCAAGTCGAAGACCGTGCTCGTGGTGGGTGCAGAGAAGATGACTCACCGCTCGACGCAGGACGTTACCCTCGCCCTCGCAGGTGCAGGTTACCAGAACGACGAAGAAGAAAAGAAGCTCAGTTTTCCCCAGGTTTTCGGTGTTGCCGCGCAGGATTACACCAGCCGGTACGGAAGTCCGCTGGATGCGATGGCGCGGATCTCCGTCAAGAACCATGCCAACGCCATGCGCAATCCACTGGCGCACATGCAGAAGGAATTCACCTTCGAGGAGACATCTCAGGTCACCAACAAGAACCCCGAGATCGCGCCACCACTTCGCTTGACGGACTGCTCCTTGGTCACCGACGGAGCTGCGGCGGTGATCCTTACGACCGAAGAGAATGCAGCCTGTTTCGACAAGGCCGTCCGCTTCCGCTCCGCCGTGCATGTGAGCGATTTGATCCCGATGTCGAGCCGCGACTTTCTTGCCTTTGAAGGGCCCGAGCGCGCGTTTGCCAAGGCATTCGAGGAGGCCGGTCTGTCACTCGGTGATGTTGATTTCGCAGAAGTCCACGACTGCTTCACCATCGCGGAACTACTGACCTACGAAGCGATGGGGCTCATGCCCAAAGGGCAGGGCGGCAAGGCACTTGAGGAAGGTATCGTATACCGGGACGGGAAGCTTCCTGTGAACCTCTCGGGCGGCCTGAAGGCAAAAGGCCACCCGGTCGGTGCGACGGGTGTGTCGATGCATGCCATCTCCTACCGTCAGCTGACGGGACAGGCGGGCGACATGCAGCTCCCCGATGCAGGCGTCGGACTTGTCTTCAACATGGGTGGGTCAGCGGTGGCCAACTACGTCTCGGTCCTGGAAGCGCAGAAATCCTGAAAACATGAACATCGCAAAATGGCTTCACCAGACGGCTCTCGTGCGTCCCGATGCTCCGGCCATCCGGCTCGGGAAGCGCCTGCACGCGAACTATGCCGAGTTCGCCTTCCACAGCTGGGCTATCGGAAGCCACCTGCAGTCCCAGTATGGCATCCGACCGGGTGATCGCGTGGCGCTCTTCGCCAAGAATTGCGCCGAATACCTCGAGATGCTCTATGGCGTGATCTGGATCGGTGCGATCGTGGTTCCGATCAACAACAAGCTGCACCCGCGGGAAGCTGCCTGGATCATCGGGAATTCGGAAGCCAAGCTGGTCATAACCGAGACAGGTGATCTGTACTCCCGTCCTGGTGATCTGGATGTCGCATGCCGTGAAGTCGGGATCCGTGCACCGGAGTTCGCGGGCACTATCGGCCGGTCGCATGCCGACCAGTATCGCCCTCCGGTCGATGCCGAAGAGGATGACATCGCGTGGCTGTTCTATACGTCGGGCACAACCGGCCGTCCCAAGGGCGTGATGACAACGCACCGGAACCTGCGCATGATGGCGACGAGCTACGCGCTGGATGCCGACCTCGTATCCTGCCGCGACCATTCCCTCTACGCGGCTCCCATGTCGCACGGGGCAGGGCTATACAACTTCCAGTTCGTGCGCGCCGGTGCCTGTCATGTCATCCCAGAATCGCAGGGTTTCGATCCTGCTGAAATCCAGGCCCTCGCCCAGTCGCTGGGCAACCTTGTCTTCTTTGCGGCGCCGACAATGGTGATGCGACTGGTCAGGCATGCAGAGCAGACCGGTTATCGCGGGGAGGGCATCCGGACCATGATCTACGGCGGCGGACCGATGTACCTGGCGGACATCACAAAAGCGCTGGAGACTTTCGGGCCGCTTTTTGTCCACATCTACGGGCAGGGCGAGTCCCCGATGACCATCACTGCAATGCCGCGGGATGTGGTTTCCGACAGGATTCATCCTCGCGCCGATGCTCGCAGGGCGTCTGTCGGTATTGCCCAGTCATGTGTCGAAGTCCGTGTCGTCGACGATAACATGAAGAACAAGCCGACGGGAGAAGTTGGCGAAATCATCGTGCGCGGCGATACGATCATGAAGGGTTACTGGAAAAACCAGAAAGCAACCGACGAAACCATCGTCGACGGATGGCTCAAGACCGGCGACCTCGGAGCGATGGACAGCGAAGGGTTTCTGACCCTGACGGACCGGTCAAAGGATGTCATCATCTCGGGCGGCACCAACATCTATCCCCGGGAAGTGGAGGAGGCTATCCTTGAACATGACGGTGTTTACGAGGTGTCGGTGATCGGCAGCCCCAACACGGAGTGGGGAGAAGAGGTCGTGGCCTTCGTGGTGATGAACGACTGGGCCACTTGCGACAGGGATGCGCTGGACACCTGGTGTCGAAGCCGTATCGCCTCGTTCAAGAAGCCCAAAAAATACGTGTTCGTTCACGAGTTGCCGAAGAACAGCTACGGCAAGGTTCTGAAGACCAGTCTACGAGAACGTCTCGCGGTTGCAGAAGAGGATCTGTGACGAGACAACCGGAAAAATCCAAGAAGTAAGGGAGGAACCAAATGAAGCGCAGACATTTCCTGGCAACGAGCGCGGCCGCCGCTGGCGGTGCGTTCGTGATGGGTACACCGTCGATCCTGCGGGCGGCGACGTCACTCAAGTTCGACAGCTACGTGTCCGATACCGCCGGACCGTCCTGGATCGACAGCTGGTATCTCGACGAGCTCGAGAAACGGACCAACGGCGAGGTGGAAATCCGCCGCTACTGGTCGGGATCGCTGAACAAGGTCGGCGAGCATCTCGGGGCGGCCCGTGATGGCACGTCCGAAATCACGCTGATTTCGCCCGGCTACTACCAGGCGGAGCTGCCGGTGACGCGCGGCCTCGAGTGGTACTACCGCATGAACTACGCCGACGCACTCCAGCGGGTATGCCGCGAGGTATACGAGAACTACGAACCGCTGCGCGCTGAATGGGAGCAGCGGCATCGCTCGAAGGTTCTCTACTGGACTAACTGGAACTATGCGCCGCTGGTCATGCGCGAACCCATCGAATCCCTCGAGGACCTCAAGGGCAAGCGTATCCGCGGATACGGTGTTGCGACTGACGTCATCGAGGCGCTTGGCGGAACCGCCATCCCGATGGCGGCGGGCGAGGTCTACCAGGCACTTGAACGGGGCATCCTTGACGGGGTGTATGGCTTCGACTTCGTCACCGCTGTGGCCTACAAACTTCATGAAATTGCGCCGAACTTCTACGATATCGGCGATGGCCCCCACGCGCCCGCGGCAACGATCATGAACAAGCAGGTCTACGATGGACTACCCGATGACGTGCGGACCGTTTCGGACGAGATTGTCGGCGAGATCTACGGCGGCAAGTTCACCGAGATATACGAGGATGTGCTGGCCAGCTACGTGGAGACGGCGACCTCGGAAGGCGTGACGCTGAACAAGGTATCTGACACCGAGAAGCAGCGCGCTCGCGATCTCGTGCAACCGGCCCAAGTCAACAAATGGGTCGAGGAGACCGCGCCCCAGGCAGGCATCGACGGTGAAGAGATGCAGTCGATGATTTCGGATGCGATCTCGAAATATGATCCTGAAGGCACGCTCAGGCGCCCGTATGAGATCAGCCAAGAATCGTAAACACGTCGAACGATAACGCGCGACCGCTCACGAGGTAAATCATGAACCTAATCAGGAAAATCCTGAAATTGATCTCCGATGCCTTCGGAGCGGTCGCGATGCTCTTCCTTGCTTTCCTGATGTTCGGCATCACGGCAGATGTCATCACACGGGCAATCACCGGCAATCCGATCTCCGGCGTCTTCGAGATGTCCGAGCTCAGCCTGGTGATGATCGTCTTTCTCGGCGCAATGTGGGCTCAGAACGATCATGCGCATATCCGGGTCAACATCCTGACCAGGAAGCTGTCCGGGCTTCCGCACCGGATCGCGATGGCGTTTTCCTGGGGATGCGGAGCACTCGCACTCTTCATGTTCGCATGGTCCTCCACCCAGGAGGCAATCTATTCCGTCTCGATCTGGGAATTCCGCTGGGGCTACATCCAGTTTCCGATCTGGTGGACCAAGGTTGGCGTTGCTGTCGGGCTCTGGCTTGCCGCGATCCAGATGACTTTCCATGCGGTTACCGCCCTCATTCACGATGAGGCGGAAGAGACGTCGAGCGTAGCAGAAGCATGATCCGCCACTGCCCGCGCTGCCCGCGCTGCAACTGAGAGGTACCCCATGGATCCGTCACTGGCGCCGTATATCGCGGTCGCGCTCATCTTCTTCTTCATGGCCTTCGGCGTCCCTGTCTTCGCGGCTCTCGCATTGTCCGGGGCGGCGGGGATCATCATGGTCGAAGACTTCGCGGTCATCATGACACGTCTGAAGTCCCTGCCGTACTCGACCACGGCCGTCTACACCCTGGTGATCATTCCCCTGTTCATCCTGATGGGGTCATTTGCCCATCATGCCGAGGTCGGCAAGAAACTCTTTCAGGTCTCGAGCAAATGGGTCGGACATCTTCCCGGCGGTCTTGCGATGGCGTCGATCCTTACGAGCGCGGGATTTGCTGCCACATCGGGTTCATCGGTTGCTACCGCGGCGACGGTTGGCAGCGTTGCCCTTCCCGAGATGAAGAAAGCCGGGTACGAGCCGTCTCTTGCTGCGGGCGCGGTGGCTGCGGGTGGCGTTCTCGGCGTTCTGATCCCGCCGAGCGTCCTGCTGATCTTCTACGCGGCGCTGACGGAGACCTCAGCGGGAAAGATGCTGATTGCCGGATTTGTACCGGGACTGCTGACCACCGTCGTTTTCATGATCGGCATCTACTTCATCGCAAAGAACGGCGCCTCGCGGAACGCCGTGACCCCACGCGCCGGTTGGGGAGAGGCTGTCGTCGGAACCGGCAAGGCCTGGCAGGTACTCATTCTCTTCATGGTAGTGATGGGTGGCATATACCTTGGCCTCATGACGCCGACCGAAGCCGGTGCTCTGGGCGCGTTCGCCGCCTTTCTCATGCTTCTGTCACACCGCGGAGCGTGGAAGGAAGGCATACTCGGGAAGATAACCGAGAGCTTCCGCTCGACAATCGACACCACGGTAATGATCCTTTTCACGATCATCGGGGCGGGAGTATTCTCATACTTCCTGACGCTCGTGCAAGTGCCCAACCAGCTCGCCCAAGCAGTCGTCGATTCAGGCCTTCCGCCATATCTCGTTATCGCCTGCCTCCTGCTGGTCTTCGTTCCTCTGGGCATGTTCCTGGATGCGTTCTCGATGATGGTGATCGCGATCCCCATCATGTTTCCGACCGTGCGCTCACTTGGTTTCGATCCCATCTGGTTCGGTATCCTCACGGTGAAGATGTGCGAAATCGGTCTGATCACGCCACCGGTGGGGCTGAACTGCTTTGTCATAGCAGGGATCGACAGAGAGACACCCTTGCCGACGATTTTCCGAGGAGCCCTGTGGTTCGTCGCCATGGAATTCGTCACGATAATCATCCTGTTCGCATTCCCGGGTATCATCACCTGGCTGCCGAACATGATGGTCATGAACTGACTTTGCCCGGGCATAGCCCGGCACCTGGGAGGAAATTATGCTGACATTCGCAACGGGACCCGCTCTGATCACCGGTGGAGGCTCCGGCATTGGCCGGGCGACGGCGGTCATGCTGGGAAAGGCGGGCGTTGCAGTCGTCGTGGCCGATATCGATCTGGCATCGGCCGAAGAGACTGCCGCCATCATTACGGGAGAAGGCGGCAACGCGATCTCCGTCGGTCTGGACGTCACGGATGTCGATGCCATCGACGGTGCCTTCGAGACGGCTGAGAATTGGAAGGGGACGGTCTCGATCCTCGTCAACAGTGCGGGCATCCTTCGTGTCCAGCCGTTCGATACCTTCTCCCCGCGGGATTTCAACGACGTCATGAACGTGAACGTCACGGGCAGCTTCCAGTGCGCTCAGCGTGCATCCTATGGCATGATGGAAGCTCGGTATGGCCGGATCATCAATCTGTCGTCGGTTTCAGGTTTTCGCGCCGGTGTGGGTCGTACGGCCTATGGGACATCGAAGGCCGCGGTCGCCCAACTCACCCGGCAGATGGCCCTCGAACTCGGCCGCTATGGTGTAACCGCAAACGCGGTTGCGCCGGGCGCCACGATGACCAACATGACCGCTGCCGCCTACACAGACGAGAACAAGGCAGAATTCCTCAAAATGATCCCGTCGGGCTTCATCGCAGTGCCTGAAGATATCGCGCCGTCCATCGTTTTCCTGGCGTCAGAGCAGGCGCGCTACGTTAACGGGCATACGATGCCGGTAGATGGTGGATACCTCGCCTCCGGGATGACTCAGACGGCCGGTCTCGAGGTCTGAACCGCAACCACTTATATGCAATTAGTTTCAAATCGCAACTCTCACGCGTTGGTTCCTTCCGAACAGTTGTAACAGACCGATGTCGTCGAGGACATAGAGCCCATCAGTTTACTTTGCCAAGGACACGTCGGTACGGCGCCGCTTCAGAGCTGCAAGGCCTGCATTTATGTCAAGCCTTTGTGCATTGGCTCGACGTACCATCTCGCGCATGAAGCCACCCGAGTTGCGGACAGGATATTTGGGATGATCTCGTCCCGCATCAACCAGAAGAAGGCAGAGCGCCAATCCGTGATCGTCCAAGGTGCTCTGACCCTCAAACCAGACTGACGGATGGATATCGAGCATCGGCAATAATTGCCAGGCCGCCTCGATGATGTCGTGGTCTCTGAGTGGTCGGCTTTGTTCCCGGCGGGCATCAAGCATCATGCGTAGGCCGTCGCCAGCAATGTCGTACAGTGTCTCAGGCGTCAAAGTGGGTGACACGGGGCAGGGCAGTGATGGCGGCGCCTCACTGTCTGCAAATTCCTCGCGTTACCATCGATGACGACCAGACCAAGCTGACGCGCGCCGATGATGACCCGGATGCACGTGCCTATCGCCTTGGCTATTTCCTCGGCGACGGCACCGGTTGCGGCAAGGGGCGTGAATGCGCGGGGCTCATCCTTGTCAACTGGCTGGCCGGACGCAGAAAGGCCATCTGGGTCTCCAAATCCGCAACGCTTATCGAGGACGCGATCCGCGACTGGACCGATCTCGGCGGCTCGCCCGCCGACATCCAGCCGCTCTCCAAATGGAAACCGGACCAGCCCATCCCGATGGGCGACGGTATCCTCTTCGTCACCTACGCCACGCTGCGGTCCGCGGGCAAATGCGGCACCACGCGACTGAGCCAGATCCTCGACTGGATGGGTGAAGACTTCGAAGGCGTCCTCGCTTTTGATGAGGCCCATGCCATGCAGAACGCGGCAGGGTCTGAGCAGGGCAGGGGGGTCAAACCCTCCCAGCAGGGCCTTGCTGGCCTGCGGCTGCAACTGGCAGCACCCCGCGCCCGCGTCTTCTACATCTCGGCCACAGGTGCCACGAGCGTGCACAACCTCGCCTATGCCGCGCGGCTGGGGCTCTGGGGGCAGGGCCCCGAATACCCCTTCCCGAGCCGCGAGAGCTTCGTTTCTGCGATGGAAGCCGGCGGTGTCGCCGCCATGGAGGTGGTTGCCCGCGATCTCAAGACGCTCGGGCTCTACACGGCCCGCGCCCTCAGCTTCGACGGCGTGGAGTATGACGTGCTCGAACACGCGCTCACCCCGGCGCAGATCGAGATCTACGACGCCTATGCGGGAGCCTTCCGCACGATCCACCACAATCTCGAGGCTGCACTGACCGCGACCGGCGTCAACGACGCCTCGGGAGAGACCAATGCCTCGGCCGCTCGCGCCTCGGCCAAGTCCCGCTTCGAGAGCACGAAACAGCGCTTCTTCAACCATCTCCTGATGGGCATGAAGGCCCCGACCATCATCCGCGCGATCGAGGACGATCTGGCGGCAGGCAAGGCTTGCGTCATCCAGGTGGTTTCGACGGGTGAGAGCCTGCTAAAGCGGCGGCTTGAGGCGATGGACCCGGAGGACGAGCTGGTCGAGGGCGCGCTAACGCCGCGCGACTACGTCCTGGGATACCTCGAACAGGCCTTCCCGATTCATGCGCAAAAGCTGGTCGAGATCGACGGCAATATGGTGGCCGAGCCGCTCCGCGATGAAACTGGCGCGCTGGTCGTCTCGCGCGAGGCGCTCGCTCTGCGTGACGCGGCCATGATGGAGTTGATGACGCTGGCGCCGATCCCCTCGGCGCTCGATCAGATCCTCTGGGCCTTTGGCGATGAGGCCGTGGCAGAAGTCACAGGCCGATCTATCCGGCCCCTCAAGGCCGAGGATGGCCATCTCTTCATTGAGAAGCGCGCCGCCAGCAGCAATTCCTCCGAAACCCAAGCCTTCATGGACGGCGAGAAGAACATCCTGATCTTCTCCGATGCGGGCGGGACGGGCCGGTCCTATCACGCGGCGCAAACGGCGAAGAACCAGAAACGGCGGCGGCACTACCTGCTGGAGCCCGGCTGGCGCGCCGATGCGGCCATCCAGGGGCTCGGCCGCACGCATCGCTCGGCTCAGGTCAGCGCGCCCTTCTTCCGGGTCTGCACCTCGGATGTGCATGGCGAAAAGCGTTTCACGTCGACTATAGCCAAACGCCTCGACCAGCTGGGGGCCTTGACGAAGGGCCAGCGCGAGACCGGCTCGCAGGGCATGTTCCGCGAGGAGGACAATCTCGAAAGCCCGATCGCGCGAGCAGCGCTGCGTGGGTATTTCGCCGATCTTGTCGCCGGGCGCGCCGAGGCGATGAGCTACGAGAGCTTCACCGACTGGACGGCCCTGCGGCTGATCGACAAGGACGGGGTGCTCCTTGAGGAGCTTCCCCCGATCCAGCGGTTTCTGAACCGGGTTCTGGCCCTGCCCATCCACATGCAGAACGCGCTCTTTGCCGAGTTCATGCGCCGGATTGCCGATCAGACTGAACGGGCGCGCGCGGCGGGCACGCTCGATCTCGGCGTGGAAACCCTGCGTGGCGAAAAGATCGAGCAGGTCTCCACAGAGGATCTCTGGACCTGCCCGAAATCCGGCGCCGTGACGCGGATTATCGGGCTCGAGGTCACCGACCCGGTCCACGTTCTTGGGGCCGAAGAGGCCATATCGCGCAATCCGGATAAGCTGCCGATGGTTAATCGCGCCTCCGGCCGCGCGGCGCTCATCTCGGCGCGCCCCATGCAGATGTATGACGAGGACATTGTCACGCTGATGCGCAAGGTGGTGCGGCCAAACGGGTCGAGCTATCTGGAGGAGACGCGGTTCGAGTCCTCGGCCTGGGAAGACATCGGAAGGCCTGAGTTCGCAAGGCTTTGGGATGCCGAGGCTGCGTCCCTGCCAAAAACCACCACGACCAAGCTCTACCTGCTGACCGGGCTGCTGCTGCCCATTTGGAAGGACATTCCGACCACCAATGAGCGCATCTACCGGGTCACGCCCGACGGGGCGACGGCGATGATCGGGCGGACGCTGAGCGAGCAAGGCGCGGCCGCGTTGCGCGCCCGCTTCCTCGTCTCCAACCCGCAAACGCCGCAGGAGATGTTGACCGCCGCCCTCGGCACCACGGCGCCGGTCGATCTCGGCCGGGGTCTCACCCTGACCCGTCGTCGTGTCGCAGGCGAGATGCGCCTTGAGTTGGGCGGTGCGGATCGGGGCATGATTGAAGGTCTCAAGGCCATGGGGTGTTTCACGGAGATCATTGCCTTCCAGCTGCGGGTGTTCCTGCCGCATGGGGACGGGATCGACACGGGAAGCATTCTGGCCCGGATCGTGGGGCAGCGAGCCGCTAGAGCGGCAGAACAAGCCGCCTGAAAAGTCAAAGCGAGCTTCCGGTTGGGCGGCGTGGATCGGGATTTGGCCGATCTGCGCTTTCCGGGCGCACGCTGACCAATGCCAAGCCCGGCCCCCCCCAAATTCAGATAAGAGGACAGACCCATGACCAATTCCCAAATGGACTATGCCGCACTGGCGGCTCAGTGGCGCGCGGAGCGTGAAACCACCTTGAAGGCATCCCGAGTGGAGCTGCTCGCGCAACTACGTGCGCTTGGCATCAGCGAGGTCACTGCCGAATATGAAGGCTATGGCGACTCCGGCAATGTCGAGGATGTGACGGTGCAACCTTCGGAGGTCCAACTGCCAGAACCGCTTGCCACCAAGGTGGGCGACTTCGCCTGGTCGCTCGCCTATCACCATCACCCGGGGTTCGAGAACAACGAGGGCGGCTATGGCACGCTGACCTGGGAGATCACCGACGACAGCATCACTCTCGATCACACGGACCGCTATGTTGAATGCTCGCACAGCTATGATGAGGGGCTTTGATATGGCGCATCCGCTTCATCATGCTGAAAGCTCTGCCCGGAAATTCGGCGGGGTGCCGTCTGACTATCAGTCCATACATGACTGGTTCGATGCCTCGAAAGAGCACCTCGCGCTCTTCACGCACCGCGCCATGCGTCACCATGCGCAAGGCCTGTTTGAGGCCGAACGGGTTTTTGGCCTGACACTGACCAATAGTGCGGGCCGCGACATCCCCGTGCGCTGGATCGGCGAGCAGCATATCCGTGAAGACTGCCAGGGCCGTATCCCGAGCATGGCGGACTGGCTGCGACGGATCCAGCCCGAGCCATGGATGGCCAATGGCCACATCGACCGGCATTCCGGCGATGAGCCCTGCGGCGACCCAAGGGTCGCCTGGGCATCTGAAGTCGCCGCCGGAAGAACGGTTCTTGGTCTGAAGGATTGGATGGCGGCGCAAGCGACGCAATTGGCGCAGAGTGCCTGACAGGACCCGGCTTTTTGCCAATTGAATGCCGCACGGAAGCCCGGTTGGAAGATCGGGCTTCTTGCGTCGTTTCCCCACCATTCTTCGTAAGGAGGACCCCATGACACTCGATGACATCAAGGCGGCCGTCGATGCCGGCCAGACAGTGCATTGGGCCAATACCGGCTACATTGTCCACAAGGACCGGCTTGGTCAGTACCTCATCACCTATGTGCCGAATGGTAGCTGCATCGGTCTGACCGACCGGGGCGGGCACCGGTTGAACGGCAAAGAGGCGGAGTTCTTCATCGCGCGATCGAAGGACGCCGCGGAGAATCCGGGCAGCCAATCAAGACCAGATGGGCAGGGGAGGGGCGTAGCACCTGGAAGCGCGGGGGCATTCCCATTCGGACGGCAGCTCTGACCCTGTGGGCGGGGCTGAAAGGAAAGCAGGCTTTCTGATTTGTGATCCCAAGAGGGGTCGAGAAAACAATCCCGGATGCGTTGGCAAGAACGTCAGGCACCGGCCAATCCAAAAGGAACCATCCCATGTTCGCAGGAACCCTCACCCGCAATGTCGAGACCGCAGCCGCCGATTACACCGGCATGATCCATTCGACGCGCTTTGACATCGCCATCCAGCTCGAGGCACGGGCCAAGATGTCTGAACGCAGCCCGGATTTTGACGTGACGGCAGTCAACAAGTCAGGCCGCAAGGTGCGCATCGGCACAGCCTGGAACGAGACCGGCAATACCAGCGGCAACCCCTACATCTCGATGCAGATCGATGTCGGCCTCGGCCCGTTCCGGGTCAACGCGGTGCAGACGAAAGAGGCGCGCGCGGCCCAGAGCGGCGCGTTCGAGATCATCCCGCTGGTCTCGAACGGCCTGATGAAATCCGGCTCGATCTCGGGCGAGCTCACCGCCATGGACGCCGACAACGCCTTCACCGGCTACATCGCCAACATGATGTTCGATCTGGAGTTCATGCTGATCGAGAACAGCTACAAATCCGAGGAGACCCACCCGGATTACCGGATCGAGGTCAGCTCGCCCCGGGGTAAACGAATCCGCGTCGGCTCGGCGTGGATGGCCAAAAGCAGCCGCACGGGCAATGACTACCTGTCGCTGCTGATCAACACGCCCGATGGCGACCTGCGCGTCAACGCCGTGCAGAACGAAGAACAGCGCGGCGGGCAGACTTTCTCGATCATTCCGTTCATCGACAGCGGTGACCAGCCGCAGGACGCGGGCGTGGGGCTCTCCTTGGTCGCCTAATCGGCGCGCGAGGGGGAGACGATCTGAACCCAAAGGGGAGCCGTGGGACCACGGTTCCCCTTTTTCCATGTCCGTTTGCGTGAAGGACGCCACCCGCTTGCGATCAGGTGCAAATGCGATACAATAATATATTCACGTAATATAGAGGGCGGGCGCGTGGCGGCTAGATCAGGGACGGTTCCATGGTTCGAGAGCTTTGATGTTGAGGCAGAGGTTGCAGATCTCCTCGCCCATATCGAGCGCTGCACCGGATTTGCGCTACCCGCCCGACAGCGCGCCGTCATCATGTCCCATGCAACGGCGAAGCTCGACAAGAACCGGCAGGCGTATCTGGACGCCAAGGCAGCAGGAAAGTCGGTATCCACCTCGCGGCGTGCGTATCTGACCGACCTGCAGGACACGATCTTCATGGCGATCCCGGAGGAAAACCTCGCGCGGATGCCGCTAAGCGAGCAAGTTCTGAACGATCCCGAATTCTACGCGGACGCCATGCACCGCGCCGCCGCGATTAGCGAGGATGAGCTTTTCATGGCGCTGTCCTCTTCGCTGAAAGACATGACAGTCCAAGACGCCCGGGCCTTCGTCTCGAAGCTTTGGCACAGCACGATCGATGACAATGCCCGCAAATTCGCCGAAGCCCTGAAGCGCCCCGAGCGTGAACCGCAGCCCTTTCGTCCGGGGAACACCGTGTAAGATCGAGGCCGTTCTCTTGCCTTGGGCCTTGACCAAGTTGGCCGCCTCAAACCCCCTTTCCCGGAGGTGGCACCCTGTGCAGCGTGCGGAAGCCGTTGAAGGCGCTGTGGTGACGTCTACTGTCGCCAACATGATGAACCGGGATCACATGCGCGCCTTCTTCCGGCGCGCCGCAGCGCTTGTCGCCTTTGTCGCACTGCTCTGGGCGATTCACCTCGTCAATTGGATCATCGGTTACGGCTTGAACCCGGCCTTCGGCCTGATCCCCCGGCACGTCAGCGGATTGGATGGCGTCATCGCCATGCCCCTCCTGCATGGAAGTTTCGCGCACCTGATGGCCAATACGCCGCCGCTCGTGGTGATGGGTGGGCTGCTGGTGGCCACGACCACGAGGGCCTTGCTGCCGGTGAACGCAGTGGTGATCGGCCTCGGCGGCGGACTCGTCTGGCTGTTCGGAAGCTCCGCCATCCATATCGGTGCGTCAGGGTTGGTCTTCGGCTGGTTTGGCTTCCTCGTCGCGCGCGGCTTCGTGGATCGCTCATTGATCACGCTGGGCGCGGCACTGGTGGTCGGTGTCCTCTATGGCTCAATTCTCTGGGGCGTTCTTCCTGGCCAACCTGGCGTTTCGTGGGAGGCTCATCTGTTCGGAGCTTTCGCGGGCGCGGCGGCTGCATTGCTTGTACGGACGCATGTTCATGCGCCGCGCATCGGCGGCGTCGATCTGGAATGAAACAGTACAATCGGCCCTGACCTGCCGTTCAGTCCCTTGCCGATCGCCGCGGTGCAGCTTCACTAGACCGGCCATTCGTCCATCGCGCAGCATCATCGGAGGATGAAGGTCGGCAGGGCGGGACAAAGCGCCATTTTGCTGCGGCTGCGCAAATGGCTGCTTTAGGCCTGGCGCACCAATAGAACATTGCAGCAGGACACGTCGGTTAATCCGTATAGCTTCGGCAGGCATCGACCCCTACGGCTGTCGAGGCAAGTAGTTGATCTGCGTCGCGGATGAGATCAGCGATCCGCCTGTCCGCAAGGCGATACCGGACGAACCGACCTTCGTTCCTGCGACTGACCAGACCGCAATCCAAAAGGCAGCGCAGATGGTTCGAGACATTGGGCTGACCAAGCCCTGTTTGGGTAACGATTTCCTGCACGCTGCGTTCGTCCGACAGTAGCGCATCGAGGATCGCAAGACGGCTGGGGTCGCCGAGACCCCGGAAGAGCTTTGCCCGCGGCTCAAGGGTGTCAGCTGCCGAAAGATCGTCTTGAATGTTTTGCAATGTCATATCATTATCCACTGATACGTTAGCGGCGACTTCTTTCGCACGCTACCTTCAAGAGGATCGCATATGAGCCGAGCAGATAACACCACATTGCCTACAACGTCTTTGCCGATCCGGATGCGGGTGCATGGCATGGACTGCGCCAAGGATGCCGCCGAGATCGAACGGGCCGCTCGGTCTGCGGGCGTGGCTGAAGGCGATGTGAAGGTGTCTGCCGCAACCCATGTCATGACATTGCGGATCGCCGAAGACGACTTGCCGAAAGTGCGTCCAGCACTGGACGCAACCGGCTATGGCTTTGAGCTGATCAAGAGCGGGGATACATCGTCCGATCCGGCTTACAAAGACCCGAGCTATCGCCGCGCGCTCTGGATCGTGGTCCTGCTCAATCTCGGCTACGGGGTGATCGAGATGTTCGGCGGGTTCCTGTCCGGATCGCAAGCTTTGAAAGCAGATGCCCTGGATTTTTTGGGCGACGGCGCAATCACCTTTCTGGGCCTGCTCGCTATCGGTTGGAGTCTGACATGGCGGGCGCGGTCGGCGATGATCCAGGGCGTGTTCTTGGGATTTCTGGGGCTTGGCGTTGTCGGCAGCACAATCTGGCGTGTCCTGAATCAGACGACACCAGAGGCCGGGTTAATGGGAGCCTTCGCCGTGGGCGCGCTGATCGTAAACATTCTTGCGGTGCTGCCGCTGCTAAAACACCGCAAGGGCGACGCCAACATGCGGGCCGTATGGCTGTTCTCCCGGAACGACGCCATCGGCAACCTCGCCGTGGTGATCGCTGCCGGACTGGTCGCCTGGCTCGGCAGTGCCTGGCCTGACCTCATCGTTGCTTTCGCCATCGCAGGGCTGTTCCTGCATTCGTCATGGATGATCATCCGGGATGCGCGGAGTGATCTGTCAGAAACCGAGTGATCTGGCGGAAAAGCTGACGTGCGAACCGGAAACCGACATTCGCCACTGCGCAGCGAGTCCGGAACTTTGGGCTCACTGCCGACCTTCGCTGCAGATGCACCCCGAAAAATATTGTGCGTTGGCCCCGAGCGGCCGCTTTGATCAGCTTGTCAATTTTGGTTTGCGGGCGCAGCGAACGGCCGCAATCCGCCCATCACGTCGAATGCCTGGACAAGCAATCCCTATAGTCGGCAGCGTAGTCCCTGCACATCAACCGTGGCCAAAGCCTTACGGCCTCCCCAGCTCGGCTTCGCGTGTCGCAGGGGAGAACGGCCCTTCGGTCCGTCGCGCATTCGGCCATGCGGCCTCACCGCGGCGTCGCGCCTGGCATCCCGGTTTGCCCGCCTCGCGAGCACGTCCCTCCCCGGCCGCTCCTCCGGATTGCGCTCTGGTCTGTTTTGGCCCGAGGCCAAAACGATCCCGCCGCTCCATCCGTCTTCCGCGTCCGGTCGGGCCGTTTGCCTGCTCGGGTCGGGCAAACCTACCGTCAAAACACACACACATGAGTGCGGAAGCATATCCTCCGGATGGCCCCCAAATCAGCCCGCGTCAAGGATCGCAAAACTTTTCGGCGAGGGCGGCGCCCGTGGCGCGGCGCGGTCCCGTGCGTGAGGGCGCGCATGTGTCAGTTGCTGCGCTCGGAAAACTTTTGCGCCCGGCAAGCCGGCGGCTGCGCCGTCCCTGACCCGGGCAGATTCGGAAACCAGGCATTCGGCCATGCCCCCACACTCACGTGGTGGCTCTATAACCGAACACTGGAGACCAGACATGGCTTACGACACCGCAAACACCTACGAGACCATCGAACTATTCGGACTGACCGAGAGGGACGCGCAGCTCCCGATCCCGGAGGATCACGTCCTGACCGACCACATCATCCGCGAGAGCTTCGAGGCTTTGCTCGGTCAGCTGCGCGGGACCGGGCTTGAAGCCGAAATCGAACCGCTGGCCCATGGGCTCGCGACGATCCTCCAGCGCCGCAAGGTGGCGCTCGGCAAGGAGGTCGACCGCACCGCCGACAAGATCGGCGCGCTGGCAAAATCCCACGACGGATCGGAGATCGCCGAGACCGCGCTCGAAGAGGCGCAGGCGCGCTTTCTGCAGCTGCGCGAGATTGTCGGCGCCATCGAGGTGATGAGCGAGGCTGCGGCGGAATGCTACGAGATCGAGACGGGTCACGCCTTCATCCCGGCAGCGGGCTCGCGCGCAAGCGTCCGGGCGCAGGAGACCGGGGCGGTCTTCGAGGCGCGGCGGCTCCTGGAGCAGCACGACCGCGAGACTGCCGAGAAATCGAAAGTCGAGGGGGTGCCCCTGATCGTCTCAGGCGCCACCGACTGGACCGATGTCGATGTGATCTTCAACACGCTCGACAAGGTTCGCGAACGGATCAAACAGAACCGCAACCAGGAGATCTTCCTCTGCCACAAGGGTGGCAAGCACGGGGCGGAGATGATTGCGGCTCGGTGGGCCCGGGCACGCGGGGTCGCGCAGGCGCGCTTCGATCCGCGCTGGTCCGCGCACGGGCGGGCGGCACCGTTCAAGTGCAACGATGAGATGCTGGACGACAAGTTCGCGGCGACGGGGGTTGTACTCTTCGGCGGCAACGGGGTCGCACTGAACCTCGGGCAGAAGGCGGAAGCGAAAGGCCTGACGGTCATGCGGGTTGCGGACCCGGCGAAGAAGACTGCGCAGGATTGAAGAGAGGGGGTCGCGCTTGGCGCGGCCCTTTCGTCATGTCTCATGCCGCGTGCGGTCGGGCACGCGTGATCGGCAGTCTGCGGCGGCTAGCACCGTTATCCCTCTACCCGGTCCGTCAGAGTGCGGCCCATCCGCATCGGTGCGGGCTGGGGATGGTGCGCGCCTCACGCACATCGTCAGCATCGCAAGACGCGAGGGGTCGAGACGTCGCACTTGAGGCTGAAGACTTGCGCGTCCCTCGGGTGGTGTTTCGGAACATCGCATCCACGCGGGCGGGCTCCGTCAGCTCCCCGGCCAGGATCGGCGGGACGCGGACGCGGATGGTGGCGACTGCGTGATGGCAAGGGTCATCCGGGTCTCTCCTTTTTGCTCATAGATGTGGATCGCACGGGGTCGGCCCAATCGTGCCCTCCGCTTCGCTTCGGCAAGCACAAATACGGCTTCCACGGCGGGGCCGCGGACCCTCCGCATTTGCGCTTGCGACCGGGCCTCTTGCCCCCGTGCCGGGTGATCCCCATCGCAACAAGGAGTAACCCAAATGACCAACCACTACGTCGCCACCGTCCCCGTCAAGTTCACCGACACCGATGGCCAGGAGCGCACCCGTTTTCAGCGCGTGGGCGCGATGTTCCGCAACACCCGCAACGGGGACGGCTCGGAGTTCTTCAGCCTCAAGCTCGACTTCCCGGTCGCGGTCTCGGAGCTGGTGATGTTCCCGCCGAGCGCGAAAGATCCCCAGGACTAAATCCTCTGACGAGGATGGGCCGCCCCAGGACGATCTTGGGGCGGCCCGATCCCTGTTCCAGGGATGCCGGTCCCTGCGCGTTCAACGGACGCACTCCGCCCGGAATGACCAGGCCGCGACAGACCGGTCAGTCAGCCTCAAGGGCGCCATCCACAAAAACCTATCGGCCAGGGCCTCCCGGTTTTTGCGGCAGAGATTTGGGGACCCAAATCTGGCCCTCCTTGACCCTGCCTGTCCGCCCTGTCGGAAGGGTTTGCGCCCGCCCGCGTTTCCGTCCGAACACTTGGCGTTCGGCCAGACCCGCGGGCGGGGCTGGCGGACGGGACCCCTAGGACAGGTGGATTGCCCGGTGGTGAGGGGGGCAGGCCCGCGCCCCTGCGGGTCTCGGGGGAAGCGGACACCAAGGCTGCCTGAGACTGAATGCGACGTAAGTATATAATTGACAGCTAGGTATATTATCGTAAGGTAGGGGCAGCCTTGGTGGAAGGTGGCAGGAAATAGGGGGTCTTTCTTCGCATGTCTCGCTCAAAACGTCTCACCGATGCAGACCGCATGGAGATCGTTCGCGAAGCTGCGGAAGGCGTTTCCACTTCAGTGCTGGCGGAACGCTTTGGCGTGTCGGTGCGGGCGATCCAGTACACGCTCAAAGCTGATGCCGAGCGCCAGACGGATGCCGCGATCCCGGTCTCCGCTGTCAGCGTGAAGGTGACGGCTGCGGAGCTTGAGGCGCTCGATGAAGTGTTGGCCGCGGCGGGGATCGAGAGCCGGGCCGAGGGGCTGCGGCGGCTCATTCAGGCGGTGGGTGGGGTGTTCGTTCCGGACGCGCAGATGGCAGCAGAGATGGCGCGCTACCGCGCCTCGCTGCACGAGGTCGGCAATGGGGTCGCGCAGATTGCCAAGCAGATGACGCAGGCCAACCGTCAGGGGCAGGGGGCTGGCTCGGAGTTCACCGAATTGCGCCTCGCGCAGATGCGCGGGCTGGCGCGGTTCATTCTGGATTCCGCTGACGAGATCGATCTGCTCCTGCGCCGCCGTCGCGACGCGATGCAGCTACAGGTCACGGCCGCGCTGAGGGAGTTTGCCCATGCGGCTGAATGATGCCGTCCATGCCGTCACGGGCGAGGTCTTTCGGGATGGCTGGAGCCGCGTCCGGGGCTCGATGCAAGGGCTTCACGTGGCCAAGCAGACCCAGCTTACGCGCGCGGCAGCCGGGCACCGTCCGGCGGTCTTCAAGGCGATCCGGGGCGGCGGTACGCATACCAAATCGCAGCTTGCAAACCAGCTCGAGTACCTCACCACCAAGTCCACCTATATCGTCGACAGCAGCGGGTTCCTCGATGGCAAGGCGAAGCTCGAGGCCAAGGACATCAAGGATCTGACCGAGCGCTTTGCCAAGCGGTGGGATGCGGGCTTCAAACCTAAGCTCGGGCAGACCACCCACATGCTCATGTCCTTCCCCATCGGCACGCGCGGCGAGGATGTGCGCGACATCGCGACGGATGTGGCCGAGCGGTTCTTCCAGACTGATAAGGGGCATTTCGATTACATCATCGCGGTGCATGAGGACCGCGATCACCCCCATGCGCATCTGGTGCTGAACCGCCGCTCGCAGGAAGGCGAGTTCTTCTTTCTGGGGCGCAACCACCACTTCAACTACGACGATTTCCGCCTCGCCATGGTCGAGGAGGCGGAGAAGTACGGCGTGCGGCTGGAAGCCACGCGGCGGGTGGAGCGCGGCGTCGTGCATTACCCGGCCCGGACCAGCGAGATCTACGCCGCGAAAGAAGAGGGTCGCGCGCCCCGCGAGCGCGAACGCGTGGGGCAGGACCTGACCCGGACGCTGGCGGAGATCGCCAACACCAGAACCGTCTACCATTCGCTTGCCGCGGAAGCCTCCCGGGAGGCCCGCGAGGATATTGCCGCGGCACTCTTCCGCGCGGGCGAGGTGCTGGCGCATGGCGGGCAGGTGGATCGAACAGGAGATGTGTATATGGCCGAGGATCAAAGTTTCGAGGATCTCAGAAGCCTCTATGCGGAGAAGCTCGCGCGGGTGCAGGGCATGATCGCCGAGAAGTCTGACGCGGAACGTCCCGTGCTGGAAAAACGCCTCATCGAGATCCAGATGCAGGTCCAGCACATGCAGCCTCTCGGATTGCGATCATCCACGCTGTCAGAGACCCCCTCGGAGGGCGGGATCTATTCCGAGGCCAATATCGACGCCAGCCAGCGCGAGCGACTGGCCGAGCCCGACCTGAGATCGCGCATTGACGCGGCACTCCGGGGCACCGGGATCAGCACATCGGAAGTGGTGGCCCGGATCGAGACGGGCGCCTCAAATGCAGCGCTCGAGCATCAATGGATCGCCAATGATCTCGCCAAGGTGGCCGAGGCGCGCGATCTGAACCTTGAACGCCGCGCTGATCTGGAACAGGCGCGCGACGTTCTCAACGATGTGCATGTCGCGCTTGGCACGCTGCTGGAACGGGAGAACGTGCTGCGCCGGGATGGTGTCATGGAAGCTGAAGCGGTCAGCGAGCGGTTCCATTATCATGAGGGCGCGGTGCGGGCGATGGAAGGGACAATCCGTCAGGAGATGCGCGCAGACGGCCTGACAGCGCAGCAGATCGAGGACCGGGACCCTGAGGTTGTCTCACGGGCGGAGCGCCGGATCGAGACGGAGCAGCGCGCGTATCTCGAGGCACACCCGGACCTGCTCGCACGTCCTGGCGATGTGATCGACCGGTCTGAGCCTTATAGAGAGACCATCACCGATGCGGCCCGCGCCAGCGAGATCACCCGCGAGGTCGACCGGATCATGGAGGGACGCGACGTCCGCACGCCCGTTGCAGATGCAGTCACGGATGACTTGCGCGCGCGCTATCCGGACATGCCGTCCCACCTCGCCCGCGGGCTCGGCGCGACCTATGCGGCTGTCGTCGAGATCCGGGACACGGAGGCCATCAATCAGGTCCGCCGCGAAACCGAGATGCGCGACGGGCTCAGGCCTGCCACGCGCGACGACATCCTCGCAGCCGGCGGGGAAAGTTCGGCGCAGTCTGACCGTACCGACCGCCTCGCAGACGAGATTGCGCGTGTCGTGGACCATGAGCGGGCGGGGGAGTTGTCCGCCCCCTTCGAGACCGAGGCGGAGCGGGACGCTTTCCGAACCGAGATCGCGCGGGTGCTTGATAACCGCCAACTCGACCGGCTCGCATCCGGCGATGCCGATGCGCTGGAAAAGGTTCTCGAGGACCGCCTCGACCGGCTCTATGTCGCCAAGGTCTACCTGCAATCGGATGCAGCGACGGCCAACACGGAGGCCTTGCGCCAGGTGGTCGATGATCTTGCCGACACCGAATATGAAAAACACCGCGCGACAGATGTGGATGGCGAGACCGAGCGGGGTCAGGTCCATTGAGCGCCTCCATGGGAAAAGCGCGGATCGCCACGGGCGTCCTGCTTGTGACGCTGGTGACCGGGGCCATGGGCTATACCATCGCCTCGGCGGTGCTGACCTACCAGGATCTCGGCTTCGGGGCCGAGATCGACTTTGCATATATCGCGCAGAACTATCTGGCGATCCTGGACCGCCGCCCGGAGGACGCGCAACTTATTCACCTGATCATCGGCAGCTTCGCCGCCGCCGGCCTGATGCTGAGCCTCGCCCTCTCGGGGTCCGCTCTGACACGCTTTGGCCAGACCCATTGGCAGACCCCGCGCGAGATGAAGGCCAATGGCTTCTTCGGGGCGCCCGGGACCGGGTTCATCCTCGGCAAGCTGGGGCCGCCGGGCTCCCGCGCCAACTACATCTGCTCCAAGGTCTTCCCCCATGCGCTGATCGTGGCCCCCACGGGCCGCGGCAAGACCACGGGCTTTGTCATTCCGAACCTGCTGACCTGGCAAGGCTCCGCCGTGACGCTCGATGTGAAGGGCGAGTGTTTCGAGGCCACGGCCCGTCACCGCGCAGCCCAAGGCGACAAGGTCTATCGCTTTGCCCCCACCGATTGGGAGGGCAAGCGCACGCATCGCTACAACCCGCTCTTGCGCATCTTCGAGCTGAAAGACCCCGCGCGCCAGCAGATGGAATTGCAGCTCCTGGCGACGCTCTTCCTGCAGAGTGACAACGACCGGGTGCAGGGCCTCCTCAAAGGCGGGATCGATCTGTTCGTGGCGGCGGGGCTTCTGGCCTTCCAGCGCAAGCGCCCCACCTTGGGCGAGATCTACCGCATCGCGGCCTCGGGCGGAAACAAGCAAAAGGAATACTTCGCGCGCGGCCACGAGGTGGATAACAGGGCCGCCAAGCTGATCTTCACGCGGCTGGCCTCGACCAACAACGACACGCTGACCTCTTACGTCTCGCTCCTGATGACCTCGGGGCTCGACCAATGGCAGAACCCGGCCATCGATGAGGCGACGGCGGTGTCGGATTTTGATTTCCGGACGATCCGCAAGAAGCCCTTTTCGGTCTATCTCGTGGTCCAGCCGCTAATGGTCAAACCCCTCGCGCCGGTGATCCGACTCTTCTTCTCCGATCTGCTCTCCGCCATGCAGGAAAAGGATCCCGGGCCAGACGAGCCGTGGCCCGTGATGATCATGCTCGACGAGTTCAACCGTCTTGGCAAGATGCCCATCGTGGTCGAGAGCATCGAGACCCTGCGCACCTATCGCGGTCACCTGGCCGTGGTCACGCAAACCATTCCCGCCCTCGATGAAATCTATGGCGAGAACACCCGCCGTGCGCTGCAGGGCAACGCGGGCGTGAAGCTCTACCTGACGCCTTCGGATGAAAAAACCGTCGAAGAGCTGAGCAAGGCGGTTGGCAAGACCACGAAGACCGTCATCACGCGCTCTCAGTCCATCGGCAAGAACCCCTTCGAGGGCCGCAGCCAATCCACAAGGACCGAGGAAAGCTCGTTGTTGCCTGAAGATGAAGCGCGCCGTCTGCCGCTCGATGAAATCGTCATGGTCATCGATGCCCAGATGCCGGTCCGCGCGAAGCGGATCCAATATTTTGACGATCGGCTGTTCAAGGCGATCCACGCGGCGCAGACGGGGGAGTTGCCGTTTCCGAAGCCGGGGGGAGGTGGGTTGCAGGGCACGCTGCCGCTGAGTGTGCGCGCCATGCCGATGGCGCCGCCGCCGGACGGACCAAGTGGACGTGACGCCGTCGTGGAAAACTCAGCTCAGGCTTCTGGTGGTCAACTGTCACGGCAAACTGACGGGATTCCAAAGAAAACCGCGCCCGTCGTTCAAGCTGTGATCGCCGAGGAACAGCGCCAGATTGAGATGGATTTTGGGAGCCAGGTTGCGGATGCCGAGGCTGCGAGCGTCGTTGATGAGGTGCAGATGCGCTCCGCCGTCGATGGATTGGACGAAATGGAAGCGATGCTGCGAGAGGAAGATGGTGAAAGGCTGGTCGCGCGATAGGGTGTAAGCCTCCGGGGGCGGCCGTCTGAACTTGTGTTCGCTCCGATGGTAAGTCCGCCCTTATGTCCGACTTTATCAACCGCCCTCAAATCGAAGTT
>NZ_JBRJGP010000028.1:0-24334 GCF_053628555.1 Roseovarius sp. MBR-79
TGTCCATGGATGGCTCCCTTTGTTGGCCGTTTCACAGCACCCAACATGGCACATTGCGATGCCGAAAGCGGGAGCCATCCACTTCATCAATGGCGGACAATTCCCGCCGTCATAGATACCGCGTCCAGGGACGCCGCCAAAGACCCGGAACGCGTGCCAGTGGCATCGAACAGCATCTCATGGGGAGAGGGCGAAACAGGATTGATCCAGTGGATCAATCCCGCCCTGAACGGGCGGAGCCCCGTCTGCAACGGATAGGCACGCAACAGAAAGGCCCGGCTGTGCGACAGCTTGATATGGGCCATCTGAAGCTTGGTGCGCTCGCCGCCCAGAACCGCAAAGTCTTCGCTCCAGTCAAACTGAGAGGCTTCGCCAGGATCAAAATGCG
This sequence comes from Roseovarius sp. MBR-79, assembly GCF_053628555.1. Lineage (NCBI taxonomy): Bacteria > Pseudomonadati > Pseudomonadota > Alphaproteobacteria > Rhodobacterales > Roseobacteraceae > Roseovarius > Roseovarius sp. MBR-79. Next base: position 389 of record NZ_JBRJGP010000028.1, read on the forward strand.
GCGGCACAAAAGTCCCGCGCCCCGTCGTCCGCTGTATAACCCGATGGATTGGGCAGTTGGGTGATGACCCAAAAACACCTGTGCCCGGCACCGCAGACAAGATGAAAACCGTCAAGGCAGCCTTCGGGGGGACCAAAGCGGGCCCCAAGAAGGACACGGCGCTGAGGCATCCGAACACAGCCGAGAAGGCGCACACCGCGAAAAAAACGACAACGACTGCAACCGCGAACTCAACGCGACCACGCACGCACTGGCGTAAGCTTTGGGATAGCGGAAAGACCCCGTCATGGCGGCACTTGCCGGAGTGGGGTTTCACCGTAGGAGCGGGCCGTCGTGATCGAGATAGCCTGTGTCAAAGCCTGATACGTCCCTGAGGCGGTCGAGGTTGTCGAAGGTGACGCGGCCTTTTTGAAAGGTGAGCAGCCCTTCATTGCGCAGATGGCGGAGCACGCGGTTGACATGGACCGCACTCAGCCCGAGTGCATCAGCGAGATGATATTGAGTCAGCGGACAGGGGAACCCTGTCTTGTCGCCCAATCCCACCAGCCGCAGGCGCGCTCCAAGTTCGAGCAGCAGATGGGCCATGCGCTCTTCGGCGGACCGGCGACCGATGTTGACCAGATGTTCCACCACCATCGCCTCGTCGCGCGACGCCGCCCAGAGAACAGCGGTGCCAAGGCGCGGGGCATGCGCGAAAGCATCGAAAATATCGGTGGCGAGAACCTCGGAGGCCTCGATGCGCGTGACCGCCTCGCTGCTGTGATCCGAAGTGCGGAAGAGGATGCTGCGCAGCCCCAGAAAATCGCCCGGAACCTGGAAATCCACGATCTGGCGGTCGCCGTCGGGCAGAACCTTGTAAGAGACGGCCCAACCTTCGGCGAGGATGAAGGCGGAGGCGTTGGATTGCCCCTCATGGAGCATCTCATGCCCCGGCAAAAAGGTTCGCCTGCGTCGGTGAAAGCGTGCGAGCGTTTCGAGATCGACCTCCGACAGAGCAACGAAAGCCGAGAGCTTTTGGGTCAGGGGGCTGTCCAGGGGCAACGTTCGACCTTCCATGAGAAAGTTGCGGCTGAGGTATCACCGATACCGATAGCCGGAACATGCGCGGACAAAACTGCTCTGCATCAGTCCACCCTAGCAGGAGATACCTATAATTGCGACCATGTTGCAGGTCCGTGAGGATCGACGCAGCAACCTCGAGTAGAAAGTGAAACTGACATGTCCCTTCCGCCTGACACCGCCGGAACCGCCGCCTTGGCAATTTGCGAGTCGTTGCTGCTTGCCCTGAACGATCACAACATCCTACCAGAGAAAGAGATTGTCGGCATTCTCCAGGATGCCGCCGCCGCGCATGCGAACGCCCCGTCCAGTGATGACGAGGCGCTGCACAGGTCAGTAGCAGTCTTGATCAACGGTATTCTGGCCGGGGGCAATTCCGTGCGCCGGCGCTGAGGGCGGCATCGGCACCGCCGTCAGAGGCGTCCGGTAAAGACCAGTACGATCAGGATGACAAGAACAACGCCGAGCCCGCCACTTGGCCCATATCCCCATGACCGGCTATGCCCCCAAGTTGGCAGCACGCCGAGCAGGACTAGGACGAGAAGAACGATGAGAATGGTGCCAAGCATGATGTTTGCCTTTTTTTGCTGTGAAGGTTCGGATGTCTTGGTGTGCAGGGAGCGGGACTGCGCGGCTTGATCCTGTGGAAGCCGTTTCGGTCCCCTTCCGGAAAACCTGCGGACGCGTATGTGGTCACGAAGGATGTTTTCGACCGCGCGCGGCCGTCTGGTCCATGGCGCGCGGCCCAGAGATGGCCGCCGTGATCAGACCAAGGCCTCGATGGCGGCGCGACATTCCTCCAGACACATGGTTTGATCATTGAGCGCGAGCGCGGTCTGCGCCGCCCGGAAATGTGCCAGGGCCTTGGTCTTGCCCGGACCACCGGGGGCGTCGCAGCATGATTTCCAGGTGTCGTTCATCTGGTGCGACATGGATGTAAAGAGCGGTCGATCTGATGTCACGGTCGGTTCCTTGGAGTGGTCATAAAAGGGGCAAGCGCTCCGCTTGCCAAATAGGTTGGGATGGCCCCAGTCCATATCAAACTAGGGGATGAATCGAGCGCTTAGGCTGATCCATGTAAGTATCGAGCCGTGTTTTTCCTGCGACAAGCAAGGCACGAGCGGGCGGATCTGCGAAGAGCCCGCGGATGTTCGAACGTCACATCACATCCGGACAGGGAATGCGCGTTCTGGCCTCAAGGCCTTGACGCCTGGCTCTGCCGGTGAGAGCAAATCAAGGATATTCCTATGAAACTTCTTCACACCACAGCCATATGCTGCGTCTTTGCTCTGGCTGCCGCCGGTCCTTTGGCCGCTGCGGGCAAGACCCTCTCCGGGGTTGCCGTCAGCTCTGATCTGAGCGCCTATGAGGACAACAATGTTCTCAAATACTGGCCGACGCTCGAAGAGGATATCGCCACGGCGATCGCCTCGAAACTGACTGTGGATGAGAGTGCCGATGCACCGCGCATTTCGGTCGAGATCAACAAGGTGGCGATTGATGGCGACACCAAGTTGCCGGACTCGGGCGAGTTCAACACGCTCGAAGGCACCGTGACCACCCATGAGGGCAACAACAACGTCAACTCGGTGTCCAAGGGCCAGACCCGCGATGCCCTGATCGGCAGCTATGCCCTGCGCATGACAGCAATCAGCGGCGAGCGCGTGGTGCCCGATGGCTGGGTCCTGGTGGCCCCGTCTCAGGAGGATTTCTACAACGCCCTCATCAATGCCTATGCCACGACGATCGTCGAGCGTATCGCGGAGTAACCACGAAACCGAGACGCCGGACTGACAGCTGTCGGTCCGGCATTTTCCGCATCGGGACAGGGGTCCGAGAGGGCGAGACCGGGACGCAGACGATGTGCGCCCTGCCCGGTCGGATATCACCCCCCCGGAGGAGTCCTGAATGATGACGAAGCGCCCGCGTGTGACAAGGCCCGGCAGCCTCGCCCGCTCGGCCTTGTCGCTGCAGACCGCCTTGAGCGGCTTTGTCGTCAAAGCGGCCTTGCTCCCGTTCAAGACGCGCCGCGCCGCTGCGCCGGTCGGACCCAAGGCAGGCAAGGCAGGCGGGGGCAAGCGCACGATGGGAAGCGCCATCCGGCAGTTGCGCCGCGCCCGGTCGCTTGTCCCCTTGTCCACCATCCGCGCAGGCGGAGGCGGAGGCCAGAAACTCCCCCGTATTCCGACCGGGGCAACCTATCTGACGCGCAAATATCGCAGCGCCACAGGATCGCGCAGCTACAGGCTCTACCTGCCTGCCAGCCACCCCAAGCGGCCCAAGGGTCTGATCCTGATGCTGCACGGATGCAACCAGACCCCGGATGATTTTGCCATCGGCACGCATATGAACGACTTGGCCGAACGGCATGGGCTGGCGCTTGCCTATCCGGCGCAGACAAGGCGCCAGAATGCGGCCGGGTGCTGGAACTGGTTCAAGCCGGGAAACCAGATGCGTGGCATGGGCGAGCCCGCCATTCTGGCCGCGCTGACGCGCAAGCTGATGCGGGAGTTCGGCCTTGGCCGCGATGCGGTCTTTGTGACCGGTCTCTCGGCGGGCGGGGCCATGGCGATGATCCTTGCGGATGTCTATCCGGATGTCTTTACCGCCGCCGGGGCGCATTCCGGCCTTGCGCGCGGGGCGGCGTGGGATACGCTGTCGGCGATGAGCGCGATGCATAACGGCGGCGCCCCCAACGGGGCTCTTGTCCCGGTCATCCCACCTGCCCGTCCGGTGCGCCGGATCATTTTCCAGGGCGCGGAGGACCGCACGGTCAACCCGCTCAACGCCGGGTTCATCGTCGCTGCGGGCATGGGCGGAGAGATCACGCCGTGCAAGGAGGTCAGGCGGGCGGTGCGCGGGCGGGACTATTGCCGCAGTTCCTATGCGGACCCCAAGGGCGCGGTCCGGATCGAGCTCTGGATGATCGCGGGCACGGGGCACGCATGGTCCGGGGGCCGTGCCGCGGGCTCTTATACCGATCCGAAAGGGCCCGATGCCTCGGCGCAGATGGTGCGGTTCTTTCTGGACACACCGATCTGAGAGCGCCGGGCGCCCAATCGGGTGAGACCGGCACGAGACGCATTTACCACGAAAGGCACAGGGCCATGACAGATGAAGCTACCCTCTGGGCGATGGAAGAGCGGTTCTGGACCGAAGGTGCCAACAGCGCCCGGACGATGACAGCCAAGGGAGCGGTGTTTGTCTTTCCCTATCCAGTCGGCATCCTGCGGGGCGACCAGATCTGGCGCGAAGGACTGGTGGCGCAGCGGTGGCGCTCGGTCGGGCTCTCCGAGCAGTGCTTTGCCCGGGAAAAGGACGTGGCGATCCTCGCCTATCATGTCTCGGCCGAACGCGACGGCACGCCGATCTACGAGGGCTATTGCACCTCGTCCTACCTGAACGACGATGGCACCTGGCTGCGGATGGCGCATCAGCAAACACCCACCTCCTGAGCCTTTCCCTCGCCGTTTGGCAGGGCCGGGATTTGTGCGTGAAATGACGTCAGGCCGCAGGCAGCCCTAACCCAGATCAGTCGCACCACGGTCAGGCCATGACACTGTGGACCGGTCTGGTGTCTCCGCTGCGCAGTCTTTTGCGCAGGCCGCACCAAGGAAAGGACAAATGCGATGGGCCATCATGGGTTAAAGATCGGGCATAAGTTGAAGATCGGGGCCGTCATTCTGGCGGCGGCGCTGCTTGCGGCCTGCACGAACGCGGATGGAAGCGCCAACAAGACCGGCACAGGGGCCGTCATCGGGGGACTCACTGGCGTAGCTGCCGGGCAGATCGCCGGGGGTGGCACCGGGGCGACAGTGCTCGGTGGTGCGGTCGGGGCCGGGGTTGGTGGGTTGATCGGGGCAAACCAGTAGGGGCGTTGAGCGCGCCACGGCCGTGACGTCTGTCGGGGTTTGGCTGTGATTATGCCTGCCTTGTTCGCGCGCCGGACCCTCAGGACCGGCGCGTCAGAACAAAGGCCAGAAGAAAGGCCGCAAGCGGCAAGAGTGGCCGCGCGGACCGGCTGAGCGCCCAAGCAAGGGCAAGATCGGCCTCGCTGCGCGCCTGTGCCTTGCGGGCCCGTGACATCCGGCGGGCCACAAGCGCGCGCCCAGCCAGATGCACTGCCACCGCCAGCAACGCGATCAGCACCGCCCCGACCAATGCAGCTAGCGGAAACCCGAACCAGCCGGTCAGGGCGGCCAGACCAGAGGCCAGCAGCAGCGACGCCGATATAAGGACCAGCGCTGTCGTCAGGGTCGCGGCCGCCGCTCTGAGGGCCGCCGCGCCTGTCCGGGCGGCAAAGACATCGCGCAGCGAAGAGAGCAGCGGCATGCCCATCGCGGTTCAGCCCTTCCGCGTGACAAGGCCAAGCAAAAGACCGATGCCCGCAGCAATGCCGATTGCGGTCAACGGATGCCCCAGCACCGCATTGGTCGCGGTGGTCTGGACCTCGCGCCCGGTCTGGCCGATTTTGCGCCCGGCGACCTCGAGACCTTGGGACATGTCGTCGGTGATCGTCGCGGTCAGTTGCGCCAGATCGGCGCGCAGGGTCGCGATCTGCTGGCCGATGTCGTGCTCGGACGCGGCGATATTTGCGTTCAGGGGGAGGGATTTGTTCATGAGATAACTCCAAACAGGGGGTCGGGTGCCACGGGTCGTGCCGGGGCTCACTTTGCTGCGCCTGTGGGCGGGAAGGAGGCGGAGCCGGTCAGCGCAATCCCAGAAAACCCAGGATGAACACGACGACCACAATCATGCCTATGATGTAGATGATCCCGTTCATTGCGCGGCCTGCCTTTTTGGGGAAGGCCGAGATTGGCCATCCTTTGAGCAACCCTAGCGATGCGCAAGACCGGCGACACAACATGGATCAGTATCATTGGAGGTTGCCGCACGAATTACCCCTTGGTGGGCAAATCCAGAGAAATCCGGGTCTCGCTGATCCAGGTCAGTGCGGGTGCGCTGCAAAGTGCAATGGTAATCCTTCACCGCCGCATCTCGCGGCGGCAAAGGTCGGGCCATACCCGCCTCAGGAGGTCACCGATGACACAGACACCCATCGCCGGTCTTGTTGCGCTGTCCGTCGGCACAGCACTTCTCTTCTTTGCCTGGAGAGGCAGCAATGCCCCGGTCGATCAACTGAGCGAGGCGATGACCGGTCGCTTCACGGGCGATACGATGTGGTTCATGATCGCCGGCCTGATCGGCGTCGTGGCGGGCGGATCGCTGCTCCTGCGGGGGCTGGTCCGCAGCTGACCCAAGAGCGGGCGATCCCGGAATACGGGGCCCGCACCCGGCCCCAAAACACAAGGAAACCATTCATGTCCCTGGTAAATCTTATCGTCACGCTGGTCGTCGTCGGCGTCGCTCTCTGGGCAATCAACACCTACGTGCCGATGGATCGCAAGATCAAGTCGATCCTCAACGTGGTCGTCGTGATCCTCGTGATCCTCTGGCTCCTGCGCGGCTTTGGTCTGATGGGCGACATCGGCGCAATCCGCGTCGGCGGATGACAGGCCACAACGGCCAAGACACGGCTCAGTCCCCGGCCCCCATCCCCCCAACAACCGCCTGAACAACCAGAAGCACAAACGACACAACCGCAAGAAGCGTGCCCCAAGACACCGTCAGCCCCGTTGGATGAGCCTTCAATTGCCCGCCGTCCACCGCGTGCGCGGGCAAAAGGCGCGTCAGATCATCTGCGATCGCCTGATGGTCGCGCCCGAGCAGGGGCACGTCGTAAGAGCGCGCGAGCAAGAGGCTTAGACGGGTTCTGGCCGCCTCGCGACCCAAGGCGGCAAGGTCTGCCGCCTCTGCCCATGGATCGAGGTTCAGACGTGCCAACACGGAGAGGACGCTGACCGTTCTGCCTGCCCAATCCTCGCCGACTGAGGCATAGAGAAACCGCTCGAAGGCAGGATCGTTGGGGTTGAGGATGGTCGATACTGACATGGGTTTTCCTTTGTTGGGGCCTGCGGCATTGGCAGGCAGGAAAGCGGCCGGTCCCCACGCCTCAGGGGACATCGAGAAAGGTGCCGCACACGGACGGGCAGTGACCGGTCCAGTGCATTTTGATCACGGCGGATCATTCCGCAAATCAAGGGGCCGCCCTCCACGAGGGTGAGCGGCCCTGTAATCACGCTAAAACGATACGATCACGCGAGAGCGAGATTCGCCGCGTCGAGTTCCTTGTTCGTCTCGGCGTCATTCTTCGCCGTATGCGCCTTTTCGGCAGCCTGATAATGCTTCAGAGCGGCATCTTTTTTCGGGCCAGCGGGTGCCTTGTCCCAACGTGCCTTGACGGCGGTCATTTTGCCTGCGGTCTTGTTCTGTTCGGGAGTCATGGAGGTGTCCTTTCATAGACCACCCGACTTCAGGTGGCGCAAAAGCGGAGCAGTGAGTTGTAACTGCCTGCTCCGCTTCTTACGCAACACGAATACTCGGGAGAATTGCCGCCAGGATCTGGCGGACAATGTATTGATAGGCGTGTCCCTGTCCGGTCGCACTGATGCAGGTTAACCTAGGCCTAGAACCGGCACCAACCACGGCATCAGCCGGTCTGAACGCGCGGTAAAGCGCCGATGCACCAGTGCCGCGCAGTCTAGGCCGCCGCCGCAAGGGCCGCCCGGAATCGCACCAGTGCGAGCCCGAAGAACACCGCACCAAGCCCCGCCATCGCCGCGAGAGAGGGCCAGACCGCCTCTGGCCCCGCGCCGCGATGCAGGACGGCTTGCGCGAAGGCAATGTAATGCGTCGAGGGCAGGGCCTGCACCGCGTTTTGCAGGGCGGGCGGCATGCTCTCGAGCGGGGTAACTCCGCCAGAGAGCAGGTTCATCACGACAAAGACCGGGATCGACAGCAACCCGAACTGCGGCATCGTCGTGGCCACGGTCGAGAGCAGCACCCCAAGCGAGACAACGGCGAAGAGATAGAGGCCGGTCCCGGCAGCAAAAAGCGTCGCCGAGCCATTGATCGGCACGCCCAAGGCAAGCCCCACCACCAGCCAGAGCGACAGCATCGCTGCCGCCAGAATCACAAGGCCGTTGGCCCAGACCTTGGCCAGCACGATTTCGGCGGCGGTCACGGGCATCACCATGAGGTGCTCGATTGTGCCATGCTCGCGCTCGCGGATCACGGCCGCGCCGCCCAGCACGATGGCGAGGATGGTGACATTGTTGATGACCTGCATCACCGCCATGAACCAGCCGGAGTCGAGGTTGGGGTTGAATTTCGCCCTTATGATCAGCTTGACGGGCAGTGTGGACGCGCCGTCGCCACGGTCAAGGAACGCTGCCGTTTCCGCAGCGATAATGGCCTGCACATAGCGCGCGCCATTGCCCGCTGTCGTCATCGCGGTCGCATCGACGTTGAGCTGGATCACCGGCCGCCGCCCAGCCAGAAGATCGGCCTCGAAGCGCGGCGGAATGTCCAGAACGAAGGCATAAAGCCCGCCGTCCATGCCGGCATCCACCGTCTCTGCTCCGATCAGCACAACCGGTTGGAAATAGGGTGGCAGGAACGCCCCCGCGATGCGTGCCGAGATGGCCGAGCGGTCCTCGTCCACAAGGGCTATGGCGGCGTTGCGCAGTTCGATCTGCACGCCGCGCGCCACGGTATAAACAGCCCCGGTGAAGGTGTAGAGGATCAGCGCCATCAGCACCGGGTCACGAAGAATGCTATAGAGTTCCTTGATCCCCAGCCGAAAGACGATGGCGAACCCGCGTCTCATTCAGCGCTCCTGCTTGCCGAGCAGCAAGGAAGCCGCAATCCAGTAGAGACCGCAGAAGAGCGCCAGTGCCAGATGATCCGGCCAGAGCGTGCCAAAGCCGAGGTCCTTGTTGAAGACGCCCGCGCTGATGCGTTGAAAATAGAGCGCCGGAAAGCTTTGCCCGATCACCACCGCCGCCCCTTCGAGGGTCGAGACCGGGTAGAGCATCCCGGAGAAGTTGATCGTGGGGATCATCACGATGATCGAGGTCGCAAAGATTGCCGCGATCTGAGAGCGCACAAAGGTCGAGACCACCAGCCCGAACCCGGTCGCCGCCGTGATCAGCAGAAGCGCGCCCAGGATCAGCGCCATCGGGTCCTGAGGCCATGGCAGTCCGAAGGCTACCAGCATCAGAGCTGCAAGGCTTAGGAAACTCGCCATCCCGACCGCCACATAGGGGGCCTGCTTGCCGATGAGAAGCTCGATCCTTCTGGCAGGTGCGGCGTAGAAATTGACGATCGAACCGATTTCCTTTTCCCGCACCACGCCCAAGGCGGTCAGCATGGCGGGGATCATGATTAGCAGCATCATCAGCACGCCGGGCGGGATCGCGTGCCGCGACAGGAACGCTTGGTTGTAGCGAAAGCGCGGTTCGACGGTCGCGGGCTCGGCGGGCGGCGGCACGCCGGTTTCCTGCATCGCCACTTCGCGCAGGTGCCCGGCCAGCACGCCCTGCACATAGCCTCGCCCGGTCTCGGCGCGGGTGGTGTTCGAGCCATCGAGCCAGACGCCGATTTCGGGGGGGCGGCCCGCCAGCAGGTCGCGCCCGAAACCGGGCGGAAAGACCAGAGCCACGGACATCTCGCCGCGCATCATGCGCCGGTCAAGGTCGGCAAGATCGGTCAGCGGGGGCTGTTGGGCGAAGTAGCGCGAACTCGATAAGGCAGCGCCTGCCATCCGGCTCTCGCGCGAGCGGTCCTGATCGAGGACGGCATAGCGCAGGTTCTCGACATCAAAGGTGATGCCAAAGCCCATCGCCAGCATCAGCACGACCGGACCCAAGAGAGCAAAGCCAAGCCGGATCGGATCGCGGCGAATTTCCATCGCCTCACGCCGCGCGAAAGCCCAGAGGCGCGCGGGGGAAAAGCCCGGTGTTCCCCCGGTCGGGGAGGCCGCAGGCGGGGTGGCAGGTGCTGCGTTCGTGGCCGGATCGACACCTGCGCCCGCATCGGTGAGATAGCCGATGAACGCCTTCTCCAGCGTTGCCGCACCGCGGGCCTCGCGCAGGGCATCGGGCGCGTCTTGCGCCAGAACGTGACCCTCGTGCATCAGCGTGATGCGGTCGCATCGTTCGGCTTCGTTCATGAAATGGGTCGAGATGAAGATCGTCACGCTCTCGTTGCGGGACAGATCGACCAGCAGCGCCCAGAACGCGTCGCGCGCCACCGGGTCAACGCCAGAGGTTGGTTCGTCAAGGATCAGAATTTCGGGGGCATGCAGCACGGCCACGGCCAGTTGCAGACGTTGGCGCACCCCCAGCGGGAGGGCATCGGGGGCCGCATCCGCCACGTCGCGCAGATCGAAACGGTCCAGAAGAACCTCGACCCTTGGGCTGCGCTCGGCGCGTGGCAATTGGAAGAGGTCGGCGTGCAGCTTGAGGTTTTGCCGCACCGTCAACTCGCCATAGAGCGAGAACGCCTGCGACATATATCCGACGCCGCGCCGTGCGACGAGACCGTCCGCGCCAAGCGGTGTGCCGAACAGCCGGGCACTGCCCGCGCTTGGCGTGAGCAGGCCGGTCAACATCTTCATCGTTGTCGTCTTGCCGCAGCCGTTCGAGCCGATAAAGCCAAAGATTTCGCCCTGTTCGATGCAAAAGCTCACGTCGTCCACGGCGGTAAAATTGCCGAAACGCATCGTCAGCCCTTCGGCCTCGATTGCGGGCGGGCCTTCCGTGGCGACGCGTGGCGGAACCGTGACCGCGACGTGACCCCGCCGTGCATCCTCGGGCAGCAGCGCGACAAAGGCCTCTTCCAGTGATGCGGCCGCGCCTTTCAGGGATGTTGGTGCCCCTTCGGCCAGCACGCAGCCGTCATTCATTATCACCAGCCAGTCAAAACCTTCGGCCTCTGACATGGTGGCGGTGGCGGTCAGCACGCTCATGGTGGGTCGGCGGGCGCGGATTTGCGAGATCAACTCCCAGAATTGACGCCGCGAAAGCGGATCGACGCCGGTCGTCGGCTCGTCAAGGATCAAGAGGTCGGGTTCGTGAACCAGCGCGCAGCAGAGCGCGAGCTTTTGCTTCATGCCGCCCGAGAGCTTGCCTGCAGGCCGGTCGGCAAAATGGCTCAGACCTGTGCCGCGCAGGAGTTCTTCGATCCGCGCCGCGCGCTCGGCGGTGCCTTGCCCGAAGAGCCGCGCAAAGAAATCCACATTCTCGAAGACCGACAGGGTGGGATAGAGGTTTCGCCCCAGCCCTTGCGGCATGTAGGCGATGCGTGCGCAGACCGCACGCCGGTGGGATGCCGCGCGCATTGACCCGTCTAGCGTGCGCACCTCACCGGTCTGGAGCCGCCTTACCCCGGCCACGAGCGCCAAAAGCGTCGATTTCCCCACCCCGTCAGGCCCGATCAGACCCACCATCTGCCCTGCCGGGATCGTCACGCTGACGTTGTCGAGGGCAAGGGTTGCGCCGTATTTGTGGGTCACGGCGTCGAGCCGCGCAACGGGTGGCGGCGCGGTCATGGCAGTTTGACCGCCAGTGCCTCGGGCCAGACGGCGTCGGGGGCGATGCGGACCACGGCGACGCCCGGCAGCCCGGTCTTGACGAGGGCGTGGTAACGGGTCAGCACCTCGCCGGGGATTTTCAGCCGGACGCGGAACATGAGCTTTTCACGTTCGCTCTCGGTTTCGACGTATTTCGGGGTGAACTGCGCGGCGGCTGCGACAAAGGAAACCTCTGCAGGGATCACGAATTCGGGGGCAGCATCGAGTGTCAGCCGCGCCTCGGCCCCCATCGCGAGCCGTCCGGCCTGGGATGTGGGTAGATAGATGTCCATGTAGACATCGCGGAGATCCAAGAGCGAGACCACCCGCCCCCCGGTGGCAAGCACCTCTCCCGGCTCTGCCAGCCGATATTGCACCCGGCCTGCGCGCGGCGCGGTCAGCACATGATCGGCAAGGTCCGCCCGAAGTGCTGCGACCCGCGCTTGTGCGGCCTCTATCGCAGCTTGGGCCGATCCGCGGGCGGCCACCGCACTGTTGAGGGTGGCGACGGCGGTGGTCTCTTCCATTTGGCGCAGGTCGAATTCCTCGGCGGTGGCATAGCCGCGCTCAAGCAGGGTCTGCGCGCGGCCCAGTTCCGCGCGTGCCAGTGTCAACTCGCCCTCGCGCTGCGCGATCAGGGCCAGAGCCTGCACCTCTTGCTGCCGCGCTTGCCTTGTCGCGGCCTCGGCGGCGCGCAGCGTTGCCTCCAATTCGGTTGCCTCGATCCGGGCCACCACGTCGCCCGCCGCAACCATGGCCCCTTCCACGGCCAGAACCTCGGCGATCCGGCCTCCGAATTTGAGCGCGACATCTACGCGCGTTGCCTCGATCCGCCCATTCGCCTGCGCAAAGCCCGGCGGTGGTCCAGCGTCGCGATTGGCCAGCCAGAGCCAGACGCCGACCCCGATTGCGGTGGCGGTCGCCACGCCGACGACGCCTAGCAGAGTTCGGTTCATCAGATGGCTCCTCGGGCCAAGGGTCGCGATGAGAGGTTGCAGGGCGATGAGGCGCAGGGCTGTCGCCCCTTTCCCCCGCCCAATCAATCCCTGCTCAACCCGTTATTGCGCCAGCATCTTCGGGGGAAATCCGCGTTCCTCTGCGGCCTTCCAGGATCGCACGGGCATCCTCCAGCTTGCCGATCCCCGCGCGCTTGCCGCTGGCCCTGACAAAGGCCACGGCGGCGGAAACCTTTGGCCCCATCGACCCCGGCTCCAGTTCAAGATCCTCCAGCGCGGCGGGCGTGGTCACGCCGATCGCGCTCTGATCCTCGCGCCCGAAATTGCGCAGGACGGCGGCAACATCGGTAAGAAGCAGGAGCGCGTCGGCCTCGAGTCCAAGGGCCAGCAGCGCCGAGGTGCGGTCCTTGTCGATGACCGCCTCGACACCCTCCATCTCGCCTTTGGCGTTGCGCATGACCGGAATACCGCCGCCACCGGCGCAGATTACGCAATGGTCGGCATCAAGCAGCACCTTGATGGCATCGAGACCGAGAATGCGCAGCGGCGCAGGCGAGGGCACGGCACGTCGCAGCCCGCCAGAGGCCTCGGTGACCATGGCCCAACCGTGATCGTCATTTGCCTGAGCGGCCTCGGCGGCGGAATAGACGGGGCCGATGGGTTTGGTCGGGTTCTGAAAGGCCGGGTCCATTGGGTCCACCTCGACCCGGCTCAGAAGGGTGGCGCAGCGGGCACCCTTTGGCAGGGCGTTCATCAGTTCCTGTTCGATAAGATATCCGATCATCCCTTCGGTCTCAGCCCCCAGAATGTCCAGAGGCCATGGGTTTCCGGGCGCAAACTTGGCCGCATGCAGCGCCATCAGCCCGACCTGTGGGCCATTGCCGTGGGCGACGATGATCTGATGATCCTGCGCCAGATCGGCCAAGGCAAGGGCGGCCACGCGCACGTTGGTGTGCTGCGCCTCGGCGGTCATCGGCTCACCGCGCCGCAGAAGGGCATTGCCGCCAAGGGCTACAACGATCCGCATCTCAGGCGCCAATCGTGGCGACAAGAACCGCCTTGATCGAATGCAGACGGTTTTCCGCTTGATCAAAGACCTTGGATGCAGGCGACTCGAACACCTCTTCTGTAACTTCCATGCAGTCGATGCCATACGTCTGAAAGGTGGCCTCGCCGGTTTTGGTGTCGCGGTTGTGAAAGGCGGGCAGGCAATGCAGGAACTTGGTATGCGGCGTGCCAGTCAGGTCCATGACGTCTTGGGTGACAGTAAAGGGCGACAAAAGCGCGATCCGGTCCGCCCATACCGCCTCGGCTTCGCCCATCGACACCCAGACATCGGTATAGATGAAATCGCAGCCCTCCACGCCTTCGGCCAACTTTTCGGTCAAGGTGATCCGCGCACCGCTCGCCTCGGCCAGTTTGCGGCACTGATCGACCAGACCGGTCTCTGGCCAGAGCGCCTGTGGCCCGCACAAGCGGATGTCCATCCCAATCATGGCCGCGCCGACCATCAGCGAAGACCCCATGTTGCCCCCGGTGTCCCCGATAAAGCAAAAGGAAATATCTGAGAGGTGCTTGTGGGTGAATTCACGCATGGTCATCAGATCGGCGAGAATCTGAGTGGGGTGGAATTCGTCGGTCAACCCATTGTAAACCGGCACGCCTGCAAACTCTGCCAGCACTTCCGCCTCTGCCTGCCCGAACCCCCGATATTCGATGGCATCATAGAACCGGCCCAGAACGCGGGCGGTGTCCTTCATCGTTTCCTTGGTGCCGATATGGCTGCCGGATGGGCCGAGGTAGGTGACATGCGCGCCTTGGTCAAAGGCGGCAACCTCAAAGGCGCTACGGGTGCGGGTGCTGTCCTTTTCGAAGATCAGGGCGATGTTCTTGCCACGCAGCAATTGCGTCTCGGTGCCCGTCGTCTTGGCCTCTTTCAGGCTGGCCGCAAGGCGCAGCAGGAAGCGTAACTCGTCCGCTGTGAAATCCAGCAGTTTCATGAAACTGCGACCATGCAGGTTTTGTGGCATTGGGGGGTCCTTTCAAGGAGATGGGGCGCATCACAGGGCGTCGCGGATCAACGGGCAGGTCATGCAATGCGACCCACCCCGCCCACGTCCCAATTCGGCACCAGAAATGGTGATGACTTCGACCCCGGCCTTGCGCAAAAGCGTGTTGGAATGGGTGTTGCGGGCATAGCCCACGACCACGCCGGGCGAGATGCAGAGCAGGTTGTTGGCGTCATCCCACTGCTCGCGCTGCGATTCGTAGGCATCGCCCCCGGTGGGCACCGTGCGCAGTTTCTTGACACCGAGCGCCCCTGCCACGACATCGAGGAACGGGGCTGTTTCGGTTGCGACCTGCACCGTGCCGTTGTCGCCGGGCCGCAGCGAATAGGTCTGGATCGCGTCGGTCACTTCGGCAAAGACCGTGACCAGATCGCGGTCGCAAAAGGTGAACACCGTATCGAGATGCATAGATGACCGGGCGCGCGGAAACTGGCAGGCGATGACCCGGTCCGCCCCGCCCCCCGCAAAGAGCGCGCGCGCCACCTGTCCCACGGCTTGCGGCGTGCTGCGCTCGCCCATGCCGATCAGGACCGTGCCATTGCCGATGGGCATGACATCGCCGCCCTCCAGCGTGGCAGCGCCATGATCGACCATGGGATCGCCGAACCAGATCGGAAAATCCGCCCCGGCGAAATCAGGGTGAAAGCGGTAGATCGCCGTCAGGTTCAGCGTCTCAAGCCGTCGCGCGGGCCAGAACATCGGGTTGAGCGTGACGCCCCCATAGATCCAGCACGACGAGTCGCGGGTAAAGATCGTGTTGGGCATGGGGGCCAGCAGAAAATCATCCGGCAAGAGCATTGGCACCACCACGCCGCCTTCGGCGATCGGCAGTTCTGCCCGGCTCATGCCACCTATCAGGATGTGCGACAGCGCCTTGGCCGGCATCTCCATCAGACAGGCCAAGAGGTCAGCGGAGAGGCCCACCCCCACGGAATCGTCGTTGATCCGCGCCTCAAGCAGCCATCGGCGTGCCTCGGGGTTGGTCAGCACCTCCTCCAGCATCTCGCGCAAGAGCACCACCTCAACCCCGCGTTCGCGCAGGGCATCGACGAATTCCATATGGTCGACACGCGCCTGTTTGACCCAGAGCACGTCGTCGAACAGCAGGCTTTCGGCATTGGCCGGCGTGAGGCGCGCCATCTCTGATCCGGGCCGGTGGACAAGGACGCGGCGCAATTGGCCCGCTTCGGAATGAACGCCATAGGTCAGGGTCATGGTTGGGTGCCTCCCAGCACGGTGGATATGGCAAGGGCTGCCATGATGATGAGGGTCAGGACGACAAGCAGCGGCCATACAAAGCGCAGCCAGCGTTCATAGGGCACGCGGCCAATGGCGAGGCCCCCCATGACCACGGCGGAGGTGGGCGTGATTAGATTGACCATGCCGCTTGCCGTGGCAAAGGCGGTGACGACCAGTTCACGCTTGACCCCTGCGAAATCGGCCACAGGGGCAAGGATCGGCATCGACAGGACCGCCAACCCTGAGGTGGAAGGCACAAAAAAGGACATCCCCACCTCGATCCAGTAGATCACAAGGATGAAAGTGGTGGGCGTAAGACCCGCCACGCTGCCTTCGGCCGCGTTCAGGATTGTGTCGGTGATGAGGCCTGCGTCCATCACCACGACGATGCCGCGCGCCAGACCGATGATCAGCGCCACGCCCAGCAGATCGCGGGCACCGTTCACGAAACTCTCGACCAGCTTGCCCTCGCCCAGACGGGCGACAAGGCCGATCACGATGGCGGCGGCCAGAAACAGCCCGCTCATTTCCGCCATCCACCAGCCGCCGACCGAGACGCCCCAGATCATCACGCCGAATGTGAGCGCAAAGAGGATCAGCACGACCTTGTGCAAACCGGTGAAGGCTGCCGCCTCTGCCGGTGTTTCGGACAGGAAATGCGCCTCGTTCTCAGCCTGTTTGTCAAAGACCAGCGATTTGGTTGGATCGGCCTTGACCCGTGCGGCATAGCGCATCACGAAGGCGACCGTGACCGCAAAGCTGAGGGCCAGAATGATCAGCCGCAGCGCAAGACCGTCGGCAAAGGTCACACCCGCCGCGTCCGAGGCGATGACGGTTGAAAAGGCGTTGATGGTAGAGCCCAGAACCCCCACCCCGGCCCCAAGCAGGATCACAGCCACCGCCGTGAGCGCATCGTATTTGGCAGCGATCATCACCGGGATCAGGAGGACATAAAAGGCCAGCGTTTCCTCGGCCATGCCATAGGTCGTGCCGCCAAGGGCAAAGAGGCCCATGAGAAACGGGATCATCCAGGTCTCGCGCCCCTTGAGCCGCACCATGGCGCGGGCGATGCCTGCGTCAATCGCCCCTGTGGCCGTCACCACGCCGATGAACCCACCGATGATCAGCACGAAGAGCGAAACGTCGATGGCGTTCGCAGTATATTCCAGCGGGTCGTAAAATCCCGCGATTGGGGCGAGGATCACATCGAAAATCCCCTGCGGATTGGCATCCGTCGGCGCATAGCTGCCTGCCACGGGCACATCCTTGCCCAATGCCTCGGACGGAACGCGCGCATATTGCCCCGCCGGTATGATCCAGGTCAGCGCCGCCACCAGAATGATGAGTGCAAAGAGGATGGTAAAGGCAGAGGGGAATCGGAACCCCGTTTTGTGGTCGGATGGCATGGACCTGCTCCCTTGGCCTAGGTGTCATGCGGAGCCTAGGCCTTCGGGGATGGCGTCAGGCTGATACAGGTTAGGAAAGCCCGTCTAACTTTGCGCGGCTGTCAGCGCCCTGCCATCGCACCCGCTGCGATTTCGATGATCTCGGCGGTGATCGCCTCTTGCCGAAGGCGACGCGCGAGGGCCTGAAGATCATCCAGTTCTGTCGCGATGTGTCGCGATGCCGCCGACATCGCGGCCATGCGCGCCTCGTTCTCGGACACGAAGGCATGGAGCGCCGCACGCGTCAGAACTGCATGTAGCCTGTCAAGCCCAAGATTGGCGGCCAATTCAGGGGCCGAAATGTTGGTCAGAGAGGTAGGGGGCCGGACTGCGTCATCTGTGGGCGGCAACGGGAAAAGGTTGCGGGATGCAACCCGCGCTTGCCCATGTTCCCAGATGGTGTGGATCACCGAGACGGCGCGCGCGCGCCCGTCTGCAAATACCGCCTCAAGCAGTCGGTCCGCGAATTTTGGCAGGCTGGCAGAGTGCGACGGCATCGCAGAGACCCAGACCGGGACAATCCCGCGCGCGGCCGCAACCGCAGCCCCCCGACTGCCGATCAGAAATAGATCCGCCTCGGCCTGATTTGCGCCCACGCGGTCCAACACCCGCTCTGAGAACGCCCCGACAAAGCCCTGTTCCGCGCAAAAAACGATAAGTGCTGCGCGCGTGCCGTTCTCTGGCGCTTGCATGGCGCGCCCTGTCGTAGCCTGTTGCAACGCTGTCGCAAGGAGATTGGCGTAATCCTCGACGGCGGCAATCTGGCTGCGGGCGGTGCGGGCGCGAGCCCCGGCGATGCCGGTCATCGCGCGCACGACGCTGCCCAGTTGACGGATGCCCTCGATCCGATCAGAGAGCGCCGCATCAGCCATCTGGCGCCGCCCGTTTGCCCAGAAGTGCGAGCAGCGCGGCGCGGTCGGAACCCTCCATCTTGCCCGTCGCCTCGATCCGGTGAACGACCGCGCCCGCGTCTCTGTCCAGCGTCCCAGCGAGCCCTGCGCGAAACCTGTCCACCGCCTCGGGAGTGAGCGCGTCGAGCAACCCCTCTTGAACCGCCAGCACGAGGGCGATTTCATCAATCAGGCGCATGGGCGCATGCTGATTCTGCCGCAGCACCGCGCGCAGACGCGCGCCGCGGGTCAGTTGCGCCTGCACGCGTGACTCCATCGTGCCGCCAAAGCGGGTGAACACCTCCATCTCCAGGAACTGCGCATAATCCAGCCGCAAGGATTTTGCCGCATCGCGCAAGGCGGGGGCCTGCGTCTTACCGCCCACCCGGCTGACCGAGACGCCCACATCGACCGCCGGTTTCTGCCCCTCTTGAAACAACCGCGCATCCAGCACGATCTGGCCATCGGTGATCGAGATCAGGTTGGTGGGGATGTAGGCCGAGAGGTTTCCGGCAACGGTCTGGGCAATCGGCAGGGCGGTCAGCGATCCCGCCCCCTTGGCCGCCGACAGTTTGGCCGCGCGTTCCAGCAGGCGGGCGTGGACATAGAACATATCGCCCGGATAGGCCTCGCGGCCCGGAGACTGGCGAGTGAGAAGGGCAATCTCGCGGTGGGTGGCGGCGTGCTTGGTCAGATCGTCGATTACGATCAGGGCGTGGCCGCCCTTGTCGCGGAAATACTCGGCCATCGTCATGCCGGCATAGGGGGCGATCCATTGCAGGCCGGGGGGCGTGGCGGGGCCAGCCACCACCACGATGCAGCGCTCGAACGCGGCATGGGTTTGCAGCGCATCGACCGCGCGGCGCACGGCGGATGTCTTTTGCCCGACGGCGACATAGATGCAGATCATGTCGGTGTCCCGCTGCGCAATGATCGTATCAATCGCCAGCGTCGTCTTGCCGGTTGCGGGGTCGCCCACGATCAACTCGCGTTGTCCCCGGCCAAGAGCAAAGAGCGTATCGACCACCAGCACCCCGGTCTGGACCGGATTTGTAACCAAATCCCGGTCGATAATGCCCGGTGCCGCGCGCTCGATGGGCAAGAGCGCCCCGGCCACGACCGGACCCTTGCCATCAAGGGCGCGGCCCAACGGATCGACGATGCGCCCCAGCAACCCCGCGCCCACCGGCACGCGCACCACATCGCCGGTGCCGCGCACAGCATCCCCCGCTTGCAGCGCCCGTGCGGCATCAAGCAGCACACAGCCGATCCGGTCCGGTTCCAACACCTGCGCAAAGCCAAACACCCCGCTGTCAAAGCGCAAGAGTTCGTCCAGCCGCAGATGCGGCAGGCCCGAGATCATGGCCACCCCGTCGGCCACTTCCTCGACCCGGCCCCGGTATTCGGGGGCTGGGGCTAATTTGGTGGCCTGCACGCGGGCGGCGGCCTCGTGCTGCCATGCGATGTCATGCGGCATCGGGAATAGTGTCCGTGTCGCGCAGGGCCGCCGCGATCCGGTCCAGATCGGCCCGCCACGAATTGCGCAGAATGAAATGCGGCGATTGCAGCTCCAGACCCGCGATCAGGTCCGGGTCGGTACGAAAGCTCAGGTCGGGCACTGTGCCAAGCGCCTGAGCGATGGCTTGGGTCATCCGCGCCTGCGTGGCGCTGTCGGGCTTGGTCGCGCTGACCAGGTCGAGGCGCGCGCCTGCCAAGGCCCGGCGGTCGGCCTCGGGCAAGGCTGCGAGCGCGTCTGTCAGCCAGCCGAGGAAGGCTGTCGTGATGCTGTCCTTGTCCAGCCGCGCCAAGAGTTTGCCCGCAATGGTCAGCGCCAAGCCTTGGGCGTCGCTGATGGCGCTTTCCTTCAGGGTCTCGGCGGCACGGACACGGGCGGATTTGGCGGTATCATGAAGCGCGTCAGCCTCAGCCTGCACCTCTTGCAGCAGGCGGGCGCGGGCGCTCTCGGCCTCATCGCGTGCGGCCTCCAGCATCGCCGCGCGCTCTGCGTGCAGACCGGCGCGGGTTTCTGCAATCCCGGCTAGAGCCAACTCTGCCTCTGCCACTTTGGCCCGCGCCCCGTCCAGCAGCGCCTGCACCTTGGCCTCACGTCCCGTCACCAGTGCCGCGACCGGTTTCCAGAAAAACCGATGCAACAACCAAATCAGCACAAGGACATTGACTGACTGAAAGCCAAGGGTCCAGAGATCGAATGTCATGGCAGCATCGGGTTGGCGAAGAGCAGCAAAAGCGCGATGACCAGACAATAGATCGCCGTCGTCTCGATCATCGCAAGCCCTACGAAGAGCGTGCGCGAGATGGTGTTGGCGGCTTCGGGTTGGCGGGCGATGGCATCCATCGCGGCGGCAACCGCGCGCCCCTCGGCCAGTGCCGGTCCGAGGGCACCAAAGGACACCGCGAAAGCGGCGCAAAAGATGCTGATTAGGGGGATATATTCCATTCAGGACTCCTTGGTGGGGGATTTGCCCTTCTCAACGGCTGAGGTGATGAACACCATCGACAGAACCGCAAAGATGTAGGCTTGGACGGCGCCGGTCAGCAGATCGAGCACCATGAGCGGGATCGGCACCAAGAGGGCGGCCAGCGATCCGACAATGGCGATGACGAACACCCCGCTCATCACATTGCCAAAGAGGCGCACGAACATCGAAAAGCTGCGCGTGACGCTTTCGAGCATGTTAAGCGGGATCATCACCGGGTTGGGCCGTGCAAAGCCGCGCAGAAAGCCACCCACACCGCCGCCCCGGATGCCAAAGAAGATGATCGACAGGAACACGAGGCCAGCCAAGGCCGCAGGCGTTTCCATCGTGGCGGTGGGGGGTGTTATGCCGGGGATGAGCGAGGACCAGTTGGCGGTCAGAATGAAGAGAAAAAGCGTGCCGACAAAGGCCCGGTAGGGCGCGGGTGCGGCCCCGGTGACACCCCGGATATGGCTGTCGACGGCACCCACCAGCAATTCCGCCGTGGCCTGCGCCGGCCCCGGCACCAGTGTCAAGCAGCGGGTCAGCAGGATAGCCCCCAGAACCAGCACCACCATGATGCCCCATGTCACCACCACAGCGGGCATGATCGGCACTGGCCCGACCATGAAGAGCGGCAGCGATTGCAGGGGGCTCTCCATCAGGCGGTCCGCCGCATCACGGCGAAACGCCCGATCAAGAGGCCCATGGCCGCCGCCAGCAATGGCCCGGCCCCTTGCAACGCGGCCACGATCAGAATGCCACCGAGGCCCACCATCCGCAGAAGCACCAATGCCAGACCGAACCACGGCGCACCCCGCCGCCCCGACAGCATCAGATCCGCGCTCTGCCGCACCATGTGGAAATAAATCAGGCCGATCAGGACGCCGCCCACAAGCCAGAGTGTGAGGATGAAAAAATCGCTCATGCGCTGCCCATCCAGCGCCACGCGAACCAGCCGCCAAGGCCAAGCCCGACCATCAGCAAGGGGGCCGTCCAGAAGAGCCCTGTATCAAACTGCCCGTCCAGCCATCGGCCCAGGGCGAGGCCGCCCAGCATCGGGGCCACGATGATCCAGCCCAGAACGCCGATCTGCGCCAGCCTGCGCCCCACCGAAGCTTCGCCGTCGTGGTCCCAGGCCGCGCGCCGGGCCTGATGGTTGCGCACTTCGCGGATCAGAGGATCGGTTTCGTCCGGGTCGCTCATACACCTGCCCCCCGTGACTTTGGTTGCAATCGGGACAGCATCTGCCGCATGGCGCTCAGGTGCAGCCGGGTGGTTTCCACATGCGCGACCCGTTCTTCATCCAGATCAGTGCGGAACCGGGCAAGAACGACACGGTCGAGCCTTGCCAGATCGTCGCCCGTCACTGCCTCGCGCGTGGCGATGGCAACATGACCCGCGCGCACCGCCATCGCCCCACCACGCACGGCGCAGAACCGGTCCGCACCGTCGGCCGTTGTCCAGGAGACCACCGAGATCGCAAGCCGCGTCACAAAATCCGCATGCCCGGGAAGGATGCCGAAACTACCGCTGGCATCCATGGCACGCAGGCTGAGGACGGGTTGATCGACGAGGATCGCCAGCGGTGTCATGATACGCAGGGACATGGGGCGGCTCATCGGGCGGCCATTTCTTTAGCGCGCGCCTCGGCCAGTGTGCCGACCATGTAGAGCGAGGCCTCGGCCCAGGTGTCTGCCTCTCCCTCAAGGATCGCGCGGCATCCGGCCAGCGTATCGACGCGGGCAACGGATTGGCCCGGCGTGCTGGTAAAGGCCTCGGTTACCGCAAAAGGCTGGCTGAGAAAACGTTGCAAACGCCGGGCACGGGTGACGATCTGCCGGTCCGCCGCCCCCAACTCGTCGATACCGAGCAAGGCGATGATGTCCTGCAATTCCGCGAAGCGTGCCAGCATTTCGCGCACCTGGGCCGCAACTGCATAGTGCTCCGCGCCAACCAGCGATGGGTCGAGCAGGGTCGAGGATGACGCCAGCGGGTCGATCGCGGGGTAGAACCCCTGGCTCGCCAAGGCGCGGCTGAGCATGATCACGCAATCCATATGGCCCGAGATGGTCGTGACCGCCGGATCGGTGAAATCGTCCGCAGGCACATAAACCGCCTGGATCGAGGTGACGGCCGCGCCCGCGACCGAGGCGATGCGCTCTTGCAATCCGGCCACCTCGGTGGCCAGCGTCGGCTGATACCCTACGCGCGATGGCAACCGCCCCAGCAGGCTTGATACCTCGGCCCCCGCCTGAACAAAGCGAAACACATTGTCCATGAGCAGCAGCACGTTACGGTGCTTTGTGTCGCGGAAATACTCGGCGATGGTCAGCGCCGTTAGCGGCGCACGCCAGCGGGCGCCGGGTGGTTCGTTCATCTGGCCATAGACCAGCACGGTGCCCGACAGAACGCCAGAGGCCGCCATTTCCGTCAGCAATTCATGACCTTCACGCGACCGTTCGCCAATGCCCGCGAAAACTGAAATGCCGTCGTATTTCTCGACCATGGCGTGGATCAGTTCCATCACCAGAACCGTCTTGCCCACGCCTGCACCACCGAACATCGCGGCCTTGCCGCCCTGTGCCATGGGCGTAAGCAGGTCAATCACCTTGATGCCCGTCTCGAACACCTCTGTGGTGGCCCCTTGCACGGCGAGGGGCGGGGGGGTGGCATGGATGGACCGGCGCGGTGTCTGTTCCGGCAGTGCCGGGCCCAGATCGCGGGTGGCCCCCGTCACGTCCAGAAGACGGCCCAGCACCGCCTTGCCAACCGGCACCGTGATGGGGGCACCCGTCGCGCTCACCACAACACCGCGCGCGAGCCCTGCTGTTGCTTGTAACGCCACTGCGCGGAGCGTGGTCAGGTCCAGATGGCTCTGCACCTCCAGCAGAAGGGGGCCGGGGCGGTCCCATTCGACGGCAAGTGCCTCGTTCAGCGCAGGAAGGGCACCCGTGTCATAGCGCACATCGACAACCGCACCACGCACGGCAAGGACGCACCCATTGGGGGTCGGTCGGGACAAGAGCGCTCCTTTGGCGATTCTTCAGGCCTCATCCTCGTCCATTCATAGGCGCGCTGTGCTGATCTGCGTCAGTCTCGCCGTCGCTGTTTGAAGCGGCTCACCTGCGCATCATAAACTGGGAAATGGCATTAGGGCACGATTGCTGTGTTGCAACGGTCAAAAATCGCGGCGCGGTCTGAGCGCTTCTGACTGACCGCCTCAAGGCCAGAACCAAGCCTGTCGGCCATCAGCGCCCATGGAACTGTTTGGGCTGATTGCATAGCGGAGGGTTTGCGGCTCATCTTAACCCTAGATGGAGTTGAAGATGATGAA
>NZ_JBRJGP010000029.1:0-23676 GCF_053628555.1 Roseovarius sp. MBR-79
GTCTCAAGGCCAACGATCTACAGAACTTTGCACCGCACAGGAGCCAAAATCAGCCCTTAGCGTACTATTCTGCCCCCTCCGGCATCAGACCCCTACAGGGCCAGAAAGCCCTGCGTGATCTGGCGCTGTTCAACGTGGCCCTCGATACCAGTTTCCGGGGGTCTGACCTGGTACGCCTGCGGGTCTCGGATGTGGCCACCCCGGCAGGGGTGCGCGAAATCGTCGAAATCCGACAAAAGAAAACCGAGACGCGCAATGCGCGTCCGGTCCAAGCGCGCCTGTCCTCCGGGACGCGTGACAGCTTGCGCGCCTATCTCGCAGCTTCAGAAAAGCCTCTGCACGGCTGGCTCTTCACGGGGCAGGGGGCACGGTGGTCCCAGTCCCATCTCAGTGAAAGTCAGCTCTGGCGTCTGTTCCGGGTCTGGCTGGAGAAGGCTCGCCTCGATCCCAGCCTCTACGGCCTGCATTCGCTGCGCCGGACCTTCCCGACCCATATCTACCAGCAGACTGGCAACCTGCGCGCGGCCCAGCTGCTGCTCGGCCATGCCAGTATTGAAAGCACCAAGGAATACATCGGAACCGAACAGGCTGAAGCCCTCGAAATTGCGCGCAAGTATCACCTGTGATAGCCATGCAGACCTATCTTGAGAAACGCCAGCCTGCGCAGAAAATGGCCCGGTTCTACCGGATGGCGGTCATGCCGAACCTGTTCGGCGAATGGACGCTGTACCGCGAATGGGGCCGCATAGGGCAGGGCGGTCAGGTTCGGATGGATTGGTTCGAGGACGAGAACCAGGCCGTTGCGGCTCTGGTCACACTGGAAGCCTCCAAGCGTCAGCGAGGCTACTGGGTGGAGCCCCAGCAACTGGCGATGTTCAGGTGATAGCGTGACGGACTCGCACAAGCTTCTCGATCGGCTGAAAAGTATAGTAATTATACCATTTTCAACATATATTGCCCTTCATGAAGTTCGAGTATGACCCCGACAAAAGCGCCGCGAACCGTGAAAAGCACGGGATCGACTTTGATGAGGCCCAGGCTCTCTGGGATGATCCTTATCTGATCGAGGCCCCTGCCAACGTCACGGATGAGCCACGCTTTCTGGCGGTTGGCATGATCGGGGCCAGACACTGGACGGCTGTGTACACATACCGGAGCGACCGGGTTCGGATCATCTCCGTGCGCCGCGCTCGCAAGCAGGAGATTGACCACTATGAAAGCGACTGAATTCGACGAACGGTTTGAGGCGGGCGAAGACATGTCCGCCCATGTCGATTGGACAAAGGCGCGCCGCCTCAATGTCGAGGCCAAGCGGGTGAACGTGGATTTCCCGACCTGGGTCGTCGCAGGCCTGGACCGGCAGGCCCAGAAGCTCGGCATCACCCGTCAGGCACTGATCAAGATGTGGATCGCTGAGCGTCTAGAATGAGGGGCATTCTGGCGCGGGGGTGCGCGGTGAGAACGGCGGTGAGAAAGTCGGCCACGGTAGCGGCGGGATGAGCCCGCTGCGGGCGGCGTAAAAGTCGTCCACCTTTACCCTTTCTGGCGACGGGGAGGGCGGGAGGATTTTCACCGTGGATTTGTATCGCAAGGTGCGACTGGCGTGTACCGAGGGGATGAGCCAGCGCGAAGCCGCGCGGCAGTTTGGGATTTCCCGCGACAGCGTTCAGAAGATGTTGGAGTTTTCGGTTCCGCCCGGATACCGGCGGACGGCGCCGGTGAAGCGGCCGAAGCTGGATGGGTTCACCGAGATCATCGATGGCTGGCTGGAAGGCGATCGCGAGGTCCATCGAAAGCAACGGCACACGGCGAAGCGGGTGTTCGAGCGGCTTCGCGATGAGCATGGGTTCACTGGCGGCTATACGATCATCAAGGACTACATGCGGGAGCGCGAGCGGCGCGGCCGCGAGATGTTCGTGCCTCTGGCGCATCCGCCAGGACATGCCCAGGCCGACTTCGGCGAGGCGGTGGTTGTCATCGGCGGCGTCGAGCAGAAGGCGCATTTCTTCGTGATGGACCTGCCGCACAGCGATGCCTGCTTCGTGCGTGCTTATCCCGCGGCGACAGCGGAAGCCTGGGTCGACGGCCACGTCCACGCCTTCGCATTCTTCGGCAAGGTCCCCGCGTCGGTCCTCTACGACAACGACCGCTGCCTGGTTGCGAAGATCCTGCCGGACGGCACGCGTCAGCGGGCCACGCTCTTCAGCGGGTTCCTGTCGCATTACCTCTTCCGTGACCGCTACGGCCGCCCCGGCAAGGGGAACGACAAGGGCAACGCGGAGGGATTGGTCGGCTATTCCCGCCGCAACTTCATGGTGCCGATCCCGCGATTTGCGACCTGGGACGCGTTCAACGGTTACCTTGAGGATCAGTGTCTTGAACGTCAGGCGGATGTCCTGCGGGGCCAGCCCGAGACGATCGGTCAACGCCTCGGGCGGGATCTTGCCGCGATGTCCGAGCTTCCGGTGGCGCCGTTCGATGCCTGCGACCAAGCCACCGGGCGGGTCAGCTCCCAGGCGCTGGTGCGCTACAAGACCAACGATTACTCGGTGCCGGTCGCCTACGGCCACCGCGACGTCTGGATCAGGGGCTATGTCGACGAGGTCGTGATCGGCTGCGGTGGCGAGCTCATCGCACGCCATCCCCGCTGCTATGACCGCGAGGACATGATCTTCGATCCAGTGCATTACCTCCCGCTCATCGAGAGGAAGATCAATGCTTTGGATCAGGCGGCGCCTCTTGCCGAATGGGACCTGCCGCCGGAGTTTGCAACCCTGCGCCGCCTGATGGAAGCGCGGATGATCAAGGCGGGACGCCGGGAATATGTGCAGGTCTTGCGCCTGCTGGAAACCTTCGACATCGATGATCTCCACGCGGCCGTGAAGAAGGCCCTGCAATTGGGCGCGGTCGGCTTCGATGCCGTGAAGCACCTCGCTCTCTGCCATGTTGAGAAACGGCCGCCGAAGCTGGATCTCGATGTCTATCCCTACCTGCCGCGCGCAAATGTCGGGACCACCTCGGCGGCCAGTTACATGTCCCTGTTGTCGGGGGATGCGGCATGACCGACACCCCGAAGATCCTACTCGCGGATCATCTGAAGACGCTCAAGTTACCCACCTTCCTGCGGGAATATGAGAAGCTGGGCCGCCAGTGCGCCGCAGAGGGGCTGGACCATGTCCAGTTCCTGGCCCGCCTGGTCGAGCTGGAGTTGATCGATCGTGAGCGGCGGATGGTCGAGCGCCGCATCAAGGCCGCGAAGTTCCCGGCGACCAAGAGCCTCGACAGCTTCGACTTCAAGGCGATCCCCAAGCTGAACAAGATGCAGGTGCTGGAACTCGCCCGCTGCGAATGGATCGACCGGCGCGAGAATGTCATCGCCCTCGGCCCGAGCGGCACGGGCAAGACGCATGTGGCCCTCGGGCTCGGGCTGGCCGCCTGCCAGAAGGGCATGTCGGTCGGCTTCACCACCGCTGCCGCACTCGTCAACGAGCTGATGGAAGCGCGCGACGAACGCCGCTTGCTGCGCGTCCAAAAACAGATGGCCGGCGTCAAGCTGCTCATCATCGACGAGCTGGGCTTCGTGCCGCTGTCCAAGACCGGCGCCGAACTGCTGTTCGAACTGATCTCGCAGCGCTACGAGCGCGGCGCCACGATGATCACCAGCAACCTGCCATTCGACGAATGGACCGAAACCTTCGGAACTGAGCGCCTTACCGGCGCTCTCCTCGACCGGCTGACCCACCACGTCAACATCCTCGAGATGAACGGCGAGAGCTACAGGCTTGCCCAGAGCCGCGCCCGAAAGGCCGAAGCCCCAACCTGATCATCCTTCACAGGATTGGCCCTGCGGGCCAATGCGCCATGGCACGCGCCAGCTATCTGAGGAGCGCGCGCGCCATGGCGCTCGGCGCCACGCCACTGGCCGGGTTTTGCGCCGCCACGTGGCCGGATTTTGCTCCGCCGTTGACAGCTGTCGGCGTCGCGGTTGCGGATTGCGGCTTCGATATGCTGGTGGTCATCGACAAGAGCGGTGCCAATCTTGCCGGATTGCAAAACATGAACTGGTTGCTGCTGTTCCAGGGCTGGTTTTGGCTGATCGATATTCTCCAGGTCAAATATCTCAACAATATCATCGAGCAGGACCACCGCTTCATCAATAAGCTGACGCGTCCTATGAAGGGCTTCAAGTCCTTTTCATCGGCCTCAGCAACATTGGATGGTATCGAAGTCGCTCATATGATCCGAAAGAACCAACTCCAAACAATGGGCCCATCCGCTTTTCAGCAATTTGCTGCACTCGCTGGACAACTGCGTCCGGCGATAACCAAATCTGCCATCATTTCAAAAAAATGCGACGGAACCTCTTTTCTCACACCATGTTTGTGAAAGCCCCCGCGCACCGCACGGGGGGCTTTCACGTGCCGGAAAAGCGAAGGAAGCGCCGACTTCAAACCTATGTAGAAGAGGTTTCCCAAGCTCAAGGCTGCCTTGCGCGCCAAAGCTGGGCGAACGGAAGAGGGAAGTGGAGTAAGAAGCGTAGACGACACGCAGTCCGCTCTTCCTGCATTGGCAAGCGTATTGCGCATGAAATGAACCCTGCAACGCTGCCGGACGGCGCAAAGCACCTTCGACACGGCGGCCTTGATGCCCTCATGGCGAAGGAAACAACGAGTTTGACGCCGCGCAGCCCCGCCTTGTCAGCTTGCGCAGAAACTCCGTCCAGATCGGCTCGGCTTCTGATGTTCCGATCACGCGTTGAGGATGACCTTCATCGCCTTTTCGCGCGCGGCATTGCCGAACACCTCATAGGCATCGATGATGTTGTCGAGGTCGAAGCGGTGGGTCACCAGCTTGCCCGGGTTCACTTTGCCCGAACCCAGCGTCTTGAGCAGCATCGGGGTTGTGTTGGTGCTTACCAGACCCATGGAGATGTTGATATTCTTGATCCACAACTCCTCGATATGCAGCTCCACCGGTTTGCCGTGGACGCCGACATTGGCGATATTGCCGCCCGCAGAAACGATTTCCTGGCAGATATCGAAGGTTGCCGGCACGCCGACTGCCTCGATCGCGACATCGACCCCGAGACCGTCGGTCATCGCCTTGACTTTCTCGACCGCATCCTCGGCCCCGACCTGAATGGTATCGGTCGCGCCAAACTGCTTTGCAAGTTCAAGACGGGCCGGGTCCATGTCGATCATGATGATCCGTCCCGGCGAATAAAACTGCGCTGTCAGCAGAACCGACATGCCCACAGGCCCCGCGCCAATGATCGCGATCGTGTCGCCGGGTTTCACGCCGCCATATTGCACGCCGATCTCAAGCCCGGTGGGCATGATGTCGGAGAGCATGACAAGCGCTTCCTCGTCAGCGCCTTCGGGGATCGGGTAGAGCGAGTTGTCGCCATGGGGAATGCGCACATATTCGGCCTGGGTGCCATCGATCAGATGCCCCAGAATCCAGCCGCCGTCGGAGCAATGGGCGTAAAGCTGGCGCTTGCAGTTGGGGCATTTGCCGCAGGAGGTCACACAGGAAATCAGTACCCGGTCACCGGGCTTGAAGTTGACCACGGCATTGCCGACCTCTTCCACCACGCCGACGCCCTCGTGTCCAAGCGTGCGGCCCGGCGTCACAGCCGGCACATCGCCCTTGAGGATGTGCAAATCAGTGCCGCAAATCGTGGTCTTGGTGACCTTGACGATAACGTCCGTAGGCTTCTGGATGCCCGGTTTTTCCTTCTCGGCCCAGTCTTTCTGGCCCGGACCTTTATAAACGAGCGCTTTCATTGTAACACCTCCCTTTCTTCTCAAACGGTTGCAGAGCAACATTCCGGTGGATTGTACTCCCCGAAGACCGATTGAGTATGTCCGAATATCGGACAGTTTCAGGAGATGTACGCGACAGAACGCCGCACAGCCATTGCTGCGCGGCGTTCTGCTTATGGTCGAAGCTCTACGATCAGGCCGCGCGCTCCGGCACTTCGAGCCCCAGCCATTCGGTGTAGAAGGCATCGATATCCGGTTCGAAGTCATGGATCACCGGATACCAGGGCGTCGGCGCCTCGACATCCAGCAGGTCGCCGGATTTCGGGCAGTAATATTCCCGGATGACCTGCCAGTCGGATGTGGGGGCCATCAGCTTCGGATAGAGTTCCTCCATCTCGGCAGCCGTTTCGCGCACGCGCATGACAGCGTGGAGCTTCCAGTTCTCGCGCCAGTCGCAGAATTCGTGACCGGCCTGGGATTTGACCACCCATTTCTTGTCCGAAGGACGTTGCACGATATAGAGCTTCGGGCCCAGCGGCAGGATGATCCTGTCCTCCCATGGCACCTGCTCCTGCAGGATTTCGATATATTTGACGAAGCGGTCGGCGTCCTTGGGCGTCGATAGCATCGTCTGGAGCGTGTCGCGATCGATCTTGCCATCGACCAGGTCTTTGATCTTTGCCTTGGTGTAAGCCATTGTCTTTCTCCTGAATAAAAAGGGGCGCCGCGGATAAAGGCGGGGTGTTGCGCGGCGCCCTGCGGGATCACTCCTCGACGAACTGGACCGTCTTCACATCCGGCAGTTCGGAAATATCCATCGAATATTCGCGGCCATAGGACGGGATCGGGAGATCCGCCTCCTTCAGCTGCCAATCGTCGGGAAGATCCCAAAACTTGCGGAAGCCCTGCTCCCATGTCGGGCCAAGCTTGAAGCTCGCCGCGAACATCTGCTGCACATGGGTGCCGGCATCCTTGGCGAGAATGCGCTTGCGCTCCTTCGCCATCCATTCGCGGGTTGGCTGGGCGTTGGCGAGGCGATCCTTGCGGATCTTCGCGCGCAAGGCTTCGGAGCCTGCCTCATCGGCGGTAAGCAGGCCGTCATCCCCCTTCTTCAGGACGACGCCATAGACCGTTTCGGCGAAACGCTCGAGCAGGTAGCCGCCATTGACATCGGTGGCCACGGATTGCGGCTCGCGATCCAGCGGATCGCCGAAGCCCGGCCCGCCGCGCATGTAGTTGAGGTAGAGATCGTAATCCTTGAACATCTCCTCGGTGGTGATCGCCTGCTTGTCGCGCTTGATGCCGTCGGGATTGACGAGTGCGTCATAGGTCGGGTGTTCCGGGTCGGTATCGCCGCCGAAGGGGATCGGCTCGCCATTGGCGATCTTTTCCTTCAATCCGGTATCATGGGCGGCGAAGCGATAGCCCGACGCTGCCGGATAGCCGCCCATCAGGCCCCAGTCGGAGCTGATATGGCCGTTGCCCATGAAGAACATCGTCCAGTCCTTGGCGTTCCAGACCATGCGCAGCGATTCAAAGCCGCAGCCGCCGCGATATTTGCCCGCGCCGCCCGACGACGCCTTGATCTGGCGTCCGAGATAGACCAGCGGCTCCGCCAGTTCCCAGATCTCCATGTCACCCATGTCGCCTTCCGGGTTCCAGATGGCGGCGGCATGGCTGATCCCGTCGGCGATGGCCGAGGCGCCCACCCCGTTGGCCGCGCATTCGAACGAATTTACCGCATGGATTTCGTCATACTGGTTGAATCCGCCGCCCTGGAGCCAGTTCGAGGTGTTGGCGTTGCCGGCATTGACCTCTTCCAGATAGCCGCGTCCGAAATAGGATCGCGACAGGCCGCGCCACAGCGCCGTCCATGAACTGACAAGGAAGTGCCAGCTATAGGAGAATGCCACGCGCCGATCGTCCGGGTTCATCCAGGTGCCCTTTGGCAGGCGGAATTCCGTGCCGTAGGCGGCCCCGTCATTGATCATCTCGGTCGGGATCAGGGTCTGGGTCATCATCACCCAGATACCCGAGGTGAAGCTGACGGAATGCGCATTATAGGTGTGCCAGCCCCAGCGGCTCGACCCCTCGAAGTCGAGACGCCATGTGCCATCCGGCCGGATCGTCATTTCCGACGGCGTGTGCATGATGGTGTCGACCTTGGCGAAGTCCGACGGCACGCGCACATCTTCGTGGTCGTAGGGCACGTCGACGAAACCGACCTGACGGTAAACGCCCGGAATGGTCATCGCCTTGATGCGGTTCTGAAGCCCGACCCGGCCATGCTCGACCGATTCATAGGCAAACTTCCAGTAGGCATCGATGCCTTCTTCGGCAATCACCTCCTCGACCAGCTTGCGGATCATGTGGCAGCCGGCGACGCGGGTGCGCTCGTCCAGCATCCAGTAGCGGGTGGTGCGCACCGCGCGCTGGCTTTCATGCAGCCAGTCACGCTTAAGTTCGTCGTTCTCACCGATCTTGCGGCAGGTGATGGAGTAGCCGTCACCGAAGCGCTGGATCTGTCCCGTGGACATCGAGCCCGGCCCCACGGAGCCGGTATCGATGACGTGGGTGACGCCGCCGACCCAGCCGATCAGCGAGCCCTCATGGAAGATCGGGACGATGGTATGGATATCGCAGGGATGCACATTCCCGATCAGGGAATCATTGTTGCAGAAGATATCCTTGTCATTGATCCCCGGGTTACCCTCCCAGTCGTTCTCGATCATGTATTTGATCGCCGCGCCCATGGTGCCGACATGGATGATGATACCCGTCGAGGTCAGGATGGCGTCGCCCGCCGCATTGTAGAGGGTGAAGCACAGCTCGCCCTCCTGCTCGACGATCGGGCTCGCCGCGATCTTCTTTGCGGTTTCGCGCGCATCCACAACGCCGGCTCGCAGACGCGAGAACAGCTTGTTGTAGAGGATCGGACTTTCCTTGTGCAGGGTCCGTTCCGTCAGACCGGCATAATGGCCCGTCTGTTTTGTCCTGGTCATGATCTCGTCGCGGTGCTGCTTGAGCGTCTGGCCGCCACGCACGATCCCTTTGACTTTGGTTTGCATATTCATCGTATTTCTCCTCCCTTGGCCGTTACACTTCTTTCAGGTGGAACAGCCGGTGACCGTCGAGCCAGGTTTCAAATCCGCCCGGCACGACAAAGGTGGTGGCGTCGGATTCGATGATCGCAGGTCCGGTGACCCGGTTTCCCGGTTTCAGGCTTTCCATGTGGTAGAGCTGCGCATCGACCCATTTTCCCTTGCGGTAGAATTGGCGGGTCCCGATCTTCGCTTCCTCGGACGGCGTCGGGCTGCCTTCTTCTTCTTTTGGGATGCGGGGTTTCGGAATGGGCACCGTCCCGCGCATGATCGCGCCGGTCACGGAAAAGCCGAGTTCAGGCGAGCGCGCCGAGGCGGCATAGACCCGGCCGTAGGTGTCGTTGAAGGTATCAACGAGCTTGTCCCAGTCCCTGGCGGTTTTCGCCGTCTCGATCGGGCTGTCGATCTCCAGATCGTTGAGCTGGCCGCGATACTGCATCCGATAGCCGGGCTGCAGGCGCACCTGATCGCGCGAATAGCCGTTCAGTTCGAATTCCTCGAGCACCCGCTCGGCCAGTTCCTGCCAGGCGTCGTTGAGGGTTTTCGCCTCGATCTCCTTGGCATCGTCGGATGCCGTCTCCTCGATATTGATGTCGAGCGACTTGTCGTAGCGATATTCGAAGTCAGCCGCCGCGCAGCCGAAGGCGGAAAAGCCCGCGGCCCAGGCCGGCACGATCACATCCTCGAAGCCCAGCCCTTCGGTATAGCCATAGGTATGGACCGGCCCCGCGCCGCCATAGCTGAAGCAGGTGAAGGAGGACGGCGAATAGCCCTTGCCGGAAATCATCGAGCGCAGATAGTCGCGCAGCTCGCTGTCCAGCAGTTCGATGACGCCCGCAGCCGCTTCTTCCACCGTCAGACCCAGCGGATCGGCGATCTGTTCCTTCATCGCGTCATAAGCGCGCTGCCGGTCAAGCTTGACCTGACCGCCGAGGAAGTTGTCGGGGTTCAGATAGCCGAGAATGACGTGGCAGTCGGAGATCGACACGGTTTCGATGCCGGACTCGGCCCAGCAGACGCCGACGCGATAGCCCGCCGAATCCGGCCCCAGCTTGATCGCCTTGGTATAGGGGTCGAGGCGGATGAACGAGCCGGCCCCCGCGCCGACCGAATCGAGGCCGACCAGCGGAAGCGACAGCACGAGACGCGCCATGTCCGGATCGTTCTGGATCGTCAGTTCGCCCTGGGTGATCAGGGCCACATCGAAGGACGTGCCGCCGATATCCGAGCAGGCGATGTTCTTGTAGCCCAGAACCTCACCCAGATATTTGGCGCCGATCACGCCGCCGATCGGGCCGGAGACGATGGTCCGCGCCAGTTCCTTGGCCTTCCAGGAGATCGTGCCGCCATGGGTGGCCATCACCCGGAAGTCGAACTTGGAACCGTTCTCCTTGAACTCCGTCGATATCTTCTTCAGCGTCTGACGCGACGGTTCGGCGGCGAAGGCTTCAAGGATGGTGGTATTGGTGCGGTGGGTTTCCTTGCGCACCGGGTAATAATCGGTTGAGGCGAAAACCGGGATGGTCTTGCCGGCCTTTTCGATCTCCTCGGCCACGATGTCGCGGACCCGGCGTTCATGCCCGGGGTTCTTGTAGCTGTGCAGCAGCGAGATCACGATGCCTTCGACATTCTGCGCGACAAGATCCTTCGCAGCCTGCCGCGCGGTTTCCTCGCGCAGCGGAATGACCACCGTGCCGAACATGTCGACCCGCTCCATCACGCCGCGCGTCAGGTGGCGCGGCACCAGCGGCTCGTCATAATAGTGGGTGTTGAGATGGATGCGGTCTTCATAGGCCATGCCCAGATAGGCCTGGCAGGCGCGACCCATGCGGTGGAAGTCCTCCATCCCCGCATTGACGATCAGTCCCGTCCGCAGACCCTTGCGCTGGACCACGCGGTTGAGCATTGCCGTGCCGGAATAAACCCCGGTCTGGATCGAGCCCAGCGCCTCTTCAAGCGACAGGCCCCAGTGCTCCAGCCCCTCACGGCTTGATTCGAGCAGGCCGCGCGCCTCGTTGTCCGGCGTGGACTGCGCCTTGCCGACAACAAAATCCCCGTCGGAATCGACGAAGAACGTATCGGTCATCGTTCCGCCCGCATCGATGCCAAGCACCTGCACGGAACGGCTGTTTTTCTCGATGATTGTCACGAAAAACTCCTCCCATTGTTCCGGCCATCCCTAGAGGGGACGGCCGCGATGGAGAGGATGCACCTTTTATGGATGCCGAAAGTGTCCGGTTTTCATCCGTCCGGACGGACATGTTGCGGACGCGTAATCAATCCTTTCGCTCGCGCGAAATGCCGTAACTGTCGAGTTTGAGATAGAGCGTCGAGCGGGCAATGCCGAGGCGTTTTGCCGCGCGGGAGAGATTGCCGTCTTCCGCCTTCACCGCGCCGAGGATTTCGGCTCGCTCGACATCGCGGAGCGTTTCCGTGCGATTGATCTGAGCGCGCTGATGAAACTCGCGGGGGAGCGTGCGCTCGGAGATCAGCCCGCTTGGCGAGAGTGCATCGAGTGCGGCGATCAGATTGCGCATTTCGATCAGGTTACCCGGCCAGGCATAGTTCTGCAATGCGGTCATGGCGCCGGATGTAAAACGCAGTTCGCGTCTGCCGGTCTCTGTCGCATGGCACTCGATGAGCCATCGTAGCAGCGGCCCGATTTCTTCCGGGCGTTCGCGAAGCGGGGGGATGTGGAGACGCGCGCCGGCGATCCGATAGTAGAGGTCACTGCGGAAATTGTTGGCGCGCATCTCGTCATAAAGCGAGCGGGCCGATAGGGCGATGATCCTGCTCCCGCGTTCGGACACCAGTTCCACGAGCGTGAACAGCAGCTTTTGCAGCGATGGCGAAACCGCGCCCGGACTGGAAAAACACAGAATGCCGCCGCCCTCGGCGTCGCGGGCGGCGGCGATCAAGGCGCGCAAGCTTTCTTCGGTCAGCTGGGCGCAGTCGATCACCTCAAAGGGGTCTTGCGATTGCCTGCTGGCATTATGGATCGCCTTGGCCAGAGAACTCTTTCCCGTTCCGGTCTCGCCTTCGATCAGGATCGGGATCGGCGTCTCTGCCAGTCTCTCGGCCTGGGCGCAAAGTTCGGCGGAGACCTGTCCAGCGCGCGCGATCTGCCGTAACTCCATTCCGGTCCAACTGCGGGCCTGCGGACGCGAACGGCGCAGAGAGACCATGACGCCGATCGCCTCGCCCTGATTTTCAATCACCTCGAAATCAGCGCCGTTCAGGCATTCGCTCAGAACCTCGCCAATCTGCTTGGCAGGTTGGTCTATCAGCGCGGGCAGGAGCTTCGGCAATTGTCGAAGGGAGTCGTCATCCTCGCAGAACCGGGCGAAATCCTCGGTGGAGAAAACGCTCGAGCCATTGCGATCCATGACAAGCGTTTGATCATTGCCGCGCCTGAGACGACGAATATGAGAGTATTCCAGCAGCCGTTCGCGTTCATGTCCAAGCATCTGGGTGAGTTCGGTTTCAACCTGCAAGGCGATCGCGGATGAAAGGGCGACGGCATTGGGCTGCATAATGCCACCGGGCCAGGAAATGTCGAGCACGCCCATGACCCGACCGGTTCCCGGTTCGATGATCGGCGTCGCCGCGCAGTTCCAGCGCTGGATCGCCTCGCAGAAGTGCTCGGCATCGCGAATGAGCGTCGGCACGCCGAGATAAAGCGCAGTTCCGATCGCGTTGGTTCCGATCGCTTCCTCGACCCACTGGCCGCCCGTATAGAGATGATTTTCCTGAGCCTCGGCAAGCGTATGCGGGTCGCCGGCCGCTTCGATAACGACACCGGAATCATCGCTGAGCAGAAGAATGTCGCGCGTGCCGATCAGTAGGCTCCCGGCTCGATTTATCGCTTTTTGCGAGGCAAGCTCAAGCCTGCGCGCTCGGGCGCGGCGACCCTCAAGGCGTTCCTCATCGAGCACCGGCGCGTGCGTGCGCTCGCCCACCGCGTGGCGCAGAGAGCGCCTCCAGCTTTCCAGAACGTCATGACGCATAGCCGCGGGCGCCTGTCCCGTGGACATGAAGTCTTCCCATTCCTTTTTCCGTGCAATGCGCTCCATCTTCTCCTCCCGAAAAGACAGCCCGCCAGAGAGCTGTAACCATTGAGGCTTACACTCTGATCGCGACCTCCATGAAACCATTAGAGCGAATGCATCGATAATATCAATTGAGCGCGTTCTGTAGTGTATGAATTTCGGACAGTCCAAGATGAGGCCTTTCAGCCTTCTTCCGGCAACTACTGCTCGCTGTTCAGGAACCAGGCGAGGAGCTCGGCGCTGTTGGCGAGGCCGCGCGTACGGGTGAGCCGCAGCCGGTGGGCCTCGACGGTGCGCGGCGACAGGCCGATCTCGGCGGCGATCGCCGCATTGATCGGGTCGGCGGGCGATGGCGACCCGCTCGAAGCGTTTGAAGAATGCTTCGTCGAAGGCAATGGTTTCGGCGGTTCCCGGGTTCGCACACACGGCGATATCAAGTGCCTTTGAGAGTTTCCTCAGAAGCAGGCTCGTAGAGCGGCGCGTAGGCCTCGATC
Source organism: Roseovarius sp. MBR-79 (assembly GCF_053628555.1). NCBI lineage: Bacteria > Pseudomonadati > Pseudomonadota > Alphaproteobacteria > Rhodobacterales > Roseobacteraceae > Roseovarius > Roseovarius sp. MBR-79. The sequence continues at coordinate 13,410 of NZ_JBRJGP010000029.1, forward strand.
AGGCGCAACTCGTCCTCGACGTCCTCAAAGCGCGGCTTGTTCTTCGGGACAGCGAACGCGCGATACTCAGCGTAAAGTTCCCGCATAGAAATTTTCTCGCCAGTTTCTGCGGCAAGAGTATGCGCGAGAAAATGGTCAATACGTGGACGGGTTGGACGCGCATTCGGCGCAGCCTCTTTCCACCAACCCATGTCGAACGGTGTCCAAAGTTTTGTGTAAAGTTGCTCCACCGATGCGCTTTGCTTTTCGGCCCGGTGGAAGATGTTATTTCTTACAAGGTCCATCGCCAAAAGCGGTTCACCCTGTGAGTTCAACGTCTCAAAAATAACCTGAGCGTCATCATTCTCACCGAGGGTAATTACGACCAGCTTCAGGCGATCCAGCATGGCCGTCAATATAGCCTCAAGTCGTTCAGCCACGAGATCAAGTTCAACGCCTGCATCTTCGACCGTCTCTGGTGCATTTGCGTCGAGGTCGATCTCGCTTTCTTCGTCCGGTCCGTAAAACGAAAAATCGTCAATCCAGCTGTAGAACAAGTGATACGCCCTGAAAGCCGGAAATGGCGTATTCTTTGGCACTCCTCGTCCCCAATAGAGATGGCGGTACTTTTTTGAGACCTCAGGATAAGTCATCTCGATTAGGTCGTGAAACAGCTCGCGATCTGACGGCGTAGGGTTCAGCTTGAACTTCGTCAGCGGGTCGCTGTCTTTGCTCTTCGGAACGTTTAAAAGATAGCCGTCAATGTGTTCGATCAAGTCAGCCAACTCATGGTGCCGGGCGACTTCGCGCAACGCCGCTAGCATGATCTGAAAAGTTGTAAGGCGCTGCTGGCCATCCACGACCTGAACGACAGGCGTGATGCCGATCTGCGACCCCTGATCGACCGGAGACAGGATCAGCGCACCCATATAATGTTCGAACTTTGCGTCCCCTTCCAAAACCTCAATGGCCTTAGCTGTGACATCTTCCCAAAAAGGCTCTAAACGCTTGTCACCCCATTGATATTTGCGTTGATACAGCGGCACCATGAAGCGACGGGCCTCTTTGAGTACAACTTCCACGGGGTGATCGTCAGCATCCATAATATTGCCTTTCTTAAAGAGCTTTGCTCAAAATAAACCGATAAACTTGTTTTGTTCAAAATAGTACCGGTCACGTGCGGGCTTGATCGACAACGCGGTATCGAACGGATGCGCCTGAAGGGCCAAAGGTGGCCAACCTTCGTTCTCGCGCACAGGGAAATACGTCACGACGAACTCATCATCAGCGGTCAATAGACTTGGAACATCGTTCCATCGGAGAAGCGGTGCGTCCGTGATATGCCCATCGTCATTTAGGCTGACAGGCGCGTTCAGAATTTGTTGCCATGCTTGGATCTCGTCCTCCACTTCAAGCAGTGCGAAAGATGGCGTTGGGTCGAGTGACCGCGATGCGTCTTTCACCCGAAATGCATAGATCGTCGGCAACGCCCCTTTCGGGGTCCCATCCGGCGCTTGATACAGCATGGTGTCGTATACGTCCGTGTACGTAGGAAGCGGCTGCGTTTGCTTCTCTTGCTTTTTGAAGAGGCCAAACATTAGGAAGCCGTATCAACCGGGCTAGTCTTCAAGCCCTTTGGCTGGTCGCGCCCTTCCCCTTCGAACGATGCGGGAACAGCATCAATCCCGATATCCCAAAGGGCCGCAAGCAGGCCCCCCTTGGCAACCATGTCGGCTGCCTCTTGGCCGTAGGCAGCGACGAAATCATCAGTGGTCGCGAACACTTGTGGGCTATTGTCCGCAATGCGCTGCGCCATTGATTTCACAGCGGCCTGGTCCTTGTGGTAGCGATCTTCAAACATCGTGTGGTTCCTTTCAGTTTTTAACGTTCTCTGTCTCTGTCTCGATCGCGGCCCTGTCCACGCTCGGACGCAGTATCACGCCCGCGCCCAAGAATGTCATCCCGCCGCCCTTGGTCACGGCCCTCGCCGTCACGGGCGGCAATGTCCCGTTCTACCGCCGTTGCATCCCGCTCCTGTCCGATATCGCGCACACGCCCAAGGATGGCGTCCCGACGATCTCGGTCTGGATCGTCAGGCGCAACCCTCTCCCGCCCGACATCCGGCGCTTGCACCTCGGGTCGATCAACATCGCGCCCCAACACCGCCGCCCGGCGCGCGTCCATATCGCCCCGCTCGGCCCCAGCCTGCGGCCTCTCAACCTCGCCCATAACCCTCTCCTTGATCCGTGACATCGCCGCCTCGGCGCGGCCCCATAGCTGATCCAGCCGCTCGCGCGCGGTGACAATGAAGGCGCGCCCGCGCTCCATCAGCTCAAGACGCAATTCCAACTGCCGCCAGCCCAACTCTTGGCGCTGTGCATTGCGCGCCTGAGCCGCGCGGAAAGCCTCACCGCGCTCCGTGACGATCCCGCGTTTCTCCTGGGCATTGGCCGATGGGCCGATTTTCGGCTCGGGCTCGCGGCTGAGCTCGACCACCTTCTTCTCGTGCTCAAGCGCAATCTCTTCCTGCCCGCCCCCGCGCGCGCGCTCGACCTGTTGCTCGGCCTCGGCGCGCTGTACATCAAGGGACCGGTGGTCAATCCGCTCCGACCGCCCTGCCCGCTCAAGGGCGGTGTTCGCATCCCGCGCCCAGGCTTCGCGCCAGCCCATCAGCAGGTCCGGCGCATTCCAGCTGCGATCCTTCTTCCCGAACCCCTCGCCGGTCAGCTCGCGCATGGTCAGCATGACATGTGCATGGGGCTGACCGTGGCCATCACGGGCCTTGCCTTCGTGAATGGCCACATCCGCGATCATGCCGCGATCGACAAATTCTCGCTGAACAAAGCCGCGCAACAGGTCCAGGCGCTCCCCGCGATCAAGCTCACGGGGAAGGGCCACTTCGATTTCTCGGGCAAGCTGCGCATCGCGCCGCTTCTCAACCGCCTCAACGGCGTTCCAGAGCTGGTCGCGATCACGCATCCAGTCGGGCGCATTGGCGGGGGCCATGATTTCAGAATGCACGACCCCGCCTTTGCGGGAATAGTCGTGCTCCAGCCCCTGCCGGTCATCCCGCAGCCGCCCAGCCGTCCGGTAGGCGGCGGCTGCGACCGATGACCGGCCACCTGCCCGGCTGATCACTTTTGCACTGAGATGATAGATCGCCACGCCGGGGAGGCCTTTCTTCAAAACAGGGTCCAGCGCCTGGTTGCGCTGGTCGGGAGCGCGAGGGTGAAACCCTCGTTTAGGCGGCATTGCCGCCTTGGGGGAAGCCGTCCGGCGCGGGGGTTTACCCCCATGAGGACGCGCACGTTGTCGAAGACAATGTATAAGCGCGCATTTAAATCTTTTCAAGCTATCAATCTGCCACTACATTCGCCGCCATTATGCCCGAGGTTGCCCCATGTCCCAAAGCCGCCATCCCGACGCCCGGATCAAAGAACTGGCCGAGAAGAAAGCCCAGCTCGACGCTCAGATCGCAGCGCTCGATGCCCGGCGGCGTCTCTCAGAGAAGAAAGACGAAGACCGCATCAAATGGCTTCTGGGCACTTTGGTCTTCGACCGTTTGAGCGCCGAACCTGCTCTTCAGAGCCCCGAGCTCTTAGAGTTGGTGCGGCGCGACCTGCCAGACCGCCTCACCCAGCGGGATCGCGACCGGGGGCTCTGGCAGATTCTGTTTCCTGACGCGCAAGAGGACCGGTCATGAGTTTTGTTCTGGAAGCCCGCCACTGGGTGATCATGATCGGTGCTGTGATCCTGGCCGCCGTCGCCCTGATCCTCGCTCCGCAAGCGGTCGCGATCTACCCGGTGACCACCTATGCCTTCCCAATCATCGCCGTGGCCACCATCCTCGATACCCTCGGGACCACCGCTGAGCGCCACAGGACACCCCTGAAGCTCCTCGCATGGGTCTGCCTGTGCGCTGCCGCCCTCACAGCCCTGACGCCCCTCAGAGCGCCGCTCAGCGACATACTGGCGACTGTCCAGGCATGGACGGGCGCTGGCTGGCCCCTCCCCCGTGCCATTTGGGAAGGACTCAAGGGGCTGGCGCGGTATTCTGATCCGCAGAAACAGGCCATGGCGATCTCCTTCGCGCTCGGGGCCTTCGGCGTGGCTGTCGCTGTCAGCACACCGCTGGTGGCGATCTTCAATCCGCGCATTGGCCGCAACCGCAAATCCCGCACCGGCCCGTGGCAGGCGGGATGGATGGACCCGCGCGACATTGCCCAGCTTGTACGCAACAAGACCGGCCTGCCCCTCGCCCTGCACAAGGGCAAACTCCTGCGCTACGTCAAGAACGATGCGAAGGGATGGCGCGGCGGGCATCACCTCGTCGTCTCCGGCACACGCGGCGGCAAGGGCGTCAGTGCTGTGATCCCAGCAATCCTCGATCACCAGGGACCGGTCGTGGTCCTCGACATCAAGGGCGAGAATTTCGCCGTTACGCGCCGCCACCGCGAAGAGCTCGGGCGCAAGGTCGCCGTCCTCAACCCCTTCGGCCTCGTCGAAGACAGCAAGGATCAGTTCAACCCGCTTGACTACATCCGGCCCCACGAGCTGGCGCGGGACGTGGCTCTGGTTGCGGACGGCCTGGTCAAACCGGAACAAGGCGACGGCGCGCATTTTTCGGAAATGGCCCGCCAGCTCGTCGCGGCGGCGATCGAAGTGGTCGTGACGCAGGAAGAACCAAACCGTCGCAACCTGATCGCCGTCGCCGACCTGCTTCTGTCCGCAAGCCTCGACGGGACGCTTGAAGCCTGGTCAGAAAACAAGGACCTCGTTGGCCACCGCCCTGCCCAAACCGCCGCCACGATTCTGCGCGCGGGTGACCGTGAACGTGGGTCGATCCAGACGGCAGTCTCAAAGGCTTTCGAATGGATGCAATCCGACAACATGCGGCACTTTCTGGCCGGGTCCAGCTTCCGCATGGATGATCTTCTCGACGATCAAGTTGATCTCTTCATCGCGGTGCCGCTCGACCAGGTGGACAAGCAAGCGATCTTCATGCGCCTGTTTATTAACCTTGTTCTGGGCACGGTCGTACGTCAGGACGGGCGGCGCAAGGTCAAGGCTCCGATCCTGCTGGTTCTTGATGAATTTGTGCGGATGGGCCGCATGGAGCAGATCATGAACATCGCCAACGTCGCCGCAGGTGCGGGTGTTGAAGCGCTGTTCGTTACCCAAGATACTGGTCAGGTAGAAAAGGCCTATGGGCCAAACGATGCCCGTTCGATCTTCGGTTCCTGCATCACCAAACGCGTCTTCAACCTCAACGATATCGAAACCGCCGAATGGGCAGCGCGCCACCTCGGGGAAAGCACTGTCTATTCTCAGCAAATTCGAGAGGGCAAAGCTCCGAACGAGGGTCGGGATTTTTCCTACTCGGAACAGCGTCAGAAGCTCATGACGGCTGAACAGATCACTGGGATGAAGGCAGACGATCTGCTGCTGCTGGTAGGCAACCGCAACCCGCTCAAGGCAAAGCAGAATGTCTATTTCAAGAACAAGACCTACCGTGGAAGGTTCGATCAGAACCCTTTGAACTGAGGTACGTTTTGCTGCCTTTCGCGCGCATTCTTAGCTGCGAGCACTTTTCCATGCGTTCGGGTTTGGAAACCGCTGCTGAAATGATGGGGAATTTTGTAGTGTTAAATATGTGTTATATAATGTGTTACGCTGTGGATAAGTGTTCATAGTCCTATGAATTCATTAGGCTTTTAGAAGTGGTCTGTGTGTAGAGTCACGATAAAGCGTGTGTAAAGACACGAAAGAATGTGTGTAAAGACACGAAAGCTCTACGCCTGTGTGTGAAATCACGAAAGGGCTTGACCGTGTGTGTGAAATCACGAAACATAGGTCATGGTGTGTGAAATCACGAAAGACGGCGACCGCTCTCCCTTGCTGCCAGATCGGCAGGAACAAGGCGACTTTTTTGTATGCGATATCTTTGATGCCGCACCCAAGGGTGACATGGCTTCGATGGCGCATCCGATTTTCTCGCTTTCTACAAAACCAGATCACCGAGTGCGGCGATACGCAGATGGGACGGGGCGAAACTATCTCGAAGTGAAACCTTCTTCCGATGGTCTGGCAACGATCCACGATCGCGATGTGCTGATCTACTGCATCAGTCAAATTATGGCAGCTATCAACAAAGGTCAGAAGGTTTCAAAAATCGTTCGCCTGAAGGCGTTCGACCTCCTGAAAGCAACGAACCGGCCATCAGATGGGCGTGGATATAGCGGCCTTCGAAGCGCTCTCGCCCGGCTGCAAGGGACACAGATTGAGACGAACATCGTGACCGGCGATGTCGAGCAATTGGATATTTTCAGCATCATCGACCGCGCTCGTATCGTACGTGAAACCCGCGATGGTCGAATGCAGGAGATCGAAGTGCAGCTCTCAGATTGGGTGTTCAACGCGATCCAAGCGCATGAAGTTTTGACCCTCCACCGGAACTATTTCCGGCTGCGTAAGCCATTAGAGCGGCGCATCTATGAGATCGCCCGCAAGCACTGTGGCTCGAAGAAAGAGTGGAAAATCAGTCTTTCTGCTTTGCAAGACAAGTGCGGATCGGCTTCGACCTCTCGCGAGTTTAAGCGGCTGGTTGGCAACATTGTCGCTCAAGATGAGGCGTACAATCACATGCCGGATTATTCAGTCCGGTTAGACGAAAACATGGTCGTATTTCTAAACCGTCACGCGGAAAAGCCGCAAGCTCTGGCGGCTCCATCCGGGGCGATCCGTTTGAGCCCCGACGTTTATCAGGAAGCCCGTAAGGTTGCGCCGGGATGGGATATCTATACGCTAGAGCAAGAATGGCGCGAATGGATGGCCGACGGTGGTCTCGATGCACCGGCCAACCCGGACAGGGCATTCTTAGGGTTCTGCCGGAAAATCTTTGAGAAACGCGGCAACCCTTAGCCGCTTCTACCCTTCTGTTCTTCAAGCAACAACTCCAAGCCCTGCCAAAGGGTAAGATCGCGCGTTGAACAAAAAGCCCGGAAATCATCCACCACGCGCTTCGGGCCTGGTATCGAAACTTTGTCCTGCGGCTCTTTGCGTTTGGGGCCAGGTTTAAGGCGCGTCGTTGGCTCCCTGTTGACGAAGCCAAGATCGGCACCGGCCCTGACGGCCTCGCTTAATGAGCTGCCATCGACCTTTGGCCGAGGCTTGGGTGCTGGTGTTGTCTTGGGCAGGTCGATCCCACCTGAGAAGCCGTATTTCCCGCTCATGTCACTTGCTCCTTGGTAAGGGTTGCAATGACGGTTTGTGCGTAGTTGCGGGCATTCTCGATGGCTCCGGTCACCTGCTTCATGGCCTTGTCGGATACAGACGCGGTTTTGCCCTGCATTTCTTGCGTCACGATGTCAGGCAGCTCTGACAAGAGCACACCGTCCCGGAAGATGCGGGTGTAAGGCGCGCGCTTGGCGATCCGAACGGGTAGCGTCGGGATGTTGTTGAGCTCCATTTCTTGCCGCACGTCGCGCTCATCCGTGGTCTGGAACGCGGCGTTGGTGCGAGTGAACAAGAGGGCGTAGTTGATTTGCGCGCGGATCATGTTTGCTGTGGTTTGTACCAAGCGAACCGCTTGCGCGGCTTGCCGGGCTTCCATAGGCGAGCCATCGAGCGGGATGATGCACAAATCTGTCCGCGATAGCGCGAAAGTGACGATCTGATCCTTCGACCCTTCAAGGTCGATAATGAGATAGTCAGCCTCATCGGATAGGCTGTCGATGAGCTCGACCGTCTCTTCGGCCTGCGGTCGCGCATGAACTGTAAAAGGAACGTCTCTACCTTCGGCTTCGCGCGTCTGGGCCCATGCAAGGATGTTGGCGTTTGGGTCCAGATCGAGAATCGCAACGCGACCGCCAGAAATAGCGATCTGTTCAGCCAAGAGCATGGCGGACGTAGTTTTCCCCGAGCCGCCTTTCGGGTTTGCGAAGGTGATTACATACATGGCGGTAGATTGCCTGCATTTAACTCTAACGTCAACTATGTCGTTAACGTTAATTATAGAGTTAACTTTAATAACATAGTTAGAGTTAAATTTGAGGGTGCTTTGAGACGTTCGACCTCGTCACATCTAGGTCGTTCAACCCTACGGGTTTTCAGTAATGGAACCGCAGCTGCGCAATCTCTAGGCTTTGGCCATCGCCAGCTCCACTGACCCGGTAGACCATTCGATCTTCCTGAGAAATTCGCCGGGACCACCAGCCAGTCAAATCGCCCTTCAAAGGTTCCGGCTTGCCGGTTCCCTTGAAGGGGGTCCGCTTGCACTGCTTGATCAGATCGTTGATCCGGTTGCGTACCTTGTCGTTGGTGTTGACCCAGTACTGATAGTCTTCCCAGGCCTGATCGGAAAAAACCAGCTTCACTCGGTCAGCTCACGCTCTTCGCCAGTTCCAGCATCGAGTTGCGCGATCGACGCGCGCAAGCGGGATGCGTTTTTCGGTGTGGACAAGAGGTGCAACGTCTCGTTGACGGCGTTCCAAGTGTCCAAGGACACGACCACAACGGACTCGCCCTTCTTGCGCGTCACGACAACTTCCTGCTTGTCGTGGATCGCTCGATCCATGACGCCCTTCAGTTGAGCCCGTGCGTCTGAGTAGGTCATAACATCCATGTCGACTCTCCTTTGCTTCCCTCTATATGTACAATATTAAGTACAAGTAAAGGGATGGTACGAAGGCGGCAGTCAATTTCATGGAGAATTTACGGGGTAGATTCCGGTAGGGGGCAGGATCGTATCACAAGGCCCTGACACCCCCTTCTTTCCTCCATTTTGAACTCTGTGCCGCCTTGGTGGTGGCGATGATCGCGGTGCGTCCGTTTGGGAGCCGTGACGGTGGCAAGAAATAGGGCTGATTACTTCACAAGCTGGCCCCGGTTTGCCGCCGCCACCGGTATTCGCCAGTGAGCAGGATGTGTGCCCAGCCGAGCGGCGAGATATGCGCCAGTAAATTGGGCGCACAATTCAACCCGGCCCGCTGACGCGCGGCGACGGCCTGACCGAGATGCTTGGTGTTCCAGTAGATGATGATGGCAGCGAGCAGGTTGAGGCCGGCCATGCGGTAGTGCTGCCCCTCGGCGGTGCGATTGACACGCAGTGAGCCCAAAGTGAACGGCATCTTGCCATTTGCCTATAGATGGTGACAGCGTCCGTAACAGGCAGGTAGGGAGCACACCGGATGACGGATTTGACAGATTGGGTTCCGCGACCACGACCTAAGCGCGTTACGCTCGAAGGACAATATGTGCGGCTCGAACCTCTTGTGTCCGCCCACGCTGACACACTGTTCATGGCAGCATCCGCCCCGGGGATGGACGACCGATTTCGCTGGCTCTCCGAAGGGCCACCGAGCCGCATAGAGTTCGATGCATGGCTGGAAAAGGCATCCGCGTCGATCGATCCCATGTTTTTCGCCGTGATTGACAAGGCCAGTGGCCGCGCCGAGGGGCGTCAGGCCTTGATGCGCATAGACACGACCAATGGCGTCGTGGAGATTGGCAACATCATGTGGGGTGCAGCATTGCAGCGGACCCGAATGGCGACCGAGGCCCACTACCTTTTTGCAGATCACGTATTCGGCCTCGGATATCGCCGGTTCGAATGGAAATGCAATGATTTGAATGATCCATCAAAACGCGCGGCCAAGCGGTTTGGCTTCCGCCCGGAAGGCGTGTTCCGGCAGCACATGGTCGTGAAGAACGCCAATCGCGACACGGCCTGGTTCGCGATGACGGACGGGGACTGGCAGCGCATGAAGCCTATCTATGAGGATTGGCTGGCGCCCGAAAATTTCGATGATCACGGGCAGCAGCACAAGCCCCTGCGTGTCTGACTTGCGGGTGCGTTTTCGATCAGCGCCAAAGTCCGCTTTGTCTCGCACATCGAGCTTTGATGCCCCACGCAGCGAATGTCGTCTTTTATCTTCATGCAAGCTTTTTATTAAAAGCTCGCATGAGCACCCAAGCTAAGAACCCAACAAAACATGTGGAAAGTGCAGCGTCTCACAACATCCCACTTCCGTCATGCAAGGTTTACAGGTATTATACCGCTATAACCTCGCAAGGATATGCCCGTGAAAGCTGCCGCCCAGACCACCTGGAACAAGGGTCGCGTTGTAGGCAAAAAACCTCCGCTGACGCCCGACCAGGTCTCCCTGATCCGGATGATCCTGCGCCAGGAGAAAGGCCCTGTACGCACGAAGGGGGTCAAAAGCGGCCACATTTTCGGGTTGTGCGTTTTGAGTTGACATAGCGGGATGATCCGTATGTATGCTCCGAT
>NZ_JBRJGP010000030.1:0-23511 GCF_053628555.1 Roseovarius sp. MBR-79
CCATCCAGTCTCATAAATACCGGTACAGAATCTCATGAACCCCGACTCGTTTTTCAGAGAAGTGCTTGAATCTCATGAATTCCGGCTATCCGACACGAATTCTGGGTGTTCTGTGTCATGTCGGCGAGCGTATCTTAATATGTCCGATAATGCAAACTTATTGGACATAACTGATGGCGACAAGGTGGGGCGGTTATTGCGCTATTTTCTGGTAAAAAGCGCCGCGAAGGATTAGTGTTGTGGCATGACATATCAGGCCGCGACTATTTCTGACGACCTGAACACCCTACCGCAGCTGCCGGGATGGGTCACCTCTGGACGTGCCGAAACCATCGAAACTGTGGCCTTTCGGTCCGGGGCGGCTCTCTCGGTGCTCGATCAGCTGATCGGCGATCCCAGGCATGGTGCGCCCGTCAGACTCTTGGGCAACCGGCTGGCGCTCAGTGCCGCGACGGCGACCTCGAAACTGGAAGGACGGCTGGCACGGGAGGCGGATATCCGCGACGCTTATCACCTGGCGCCGCCGTGCGAAGCACGCGGCCCCGATGGCGATCTGCTGGCCTTCTGGCGCGAGGCCGTGCGGTTGCGTCCCGGTGGGGTCGGTGACATCGCAGACCTGATGGGCCTGGACTTCGCGGGAGAGGCGGGTGTCTGGCTGGATGCGGGAATGGAGCGGTCCCGGACCCACGGGCCGCTGGCAGGTTGCGTTGCCGTCCTACGCGCCGTGCTCGACGCCGACGACCGGGCGGAGCGGGTCGCCTGCCTGCTCTCGGACGTCGTCTTGGCGCGGGCGCTGAGCTGGAAGGCGGTACTACCGGTTACGGCGGCGCGGCTCACCAAGACGGCGTTGCGTGATCTTTCTCGGGCTGGGCAGGGGGGCGAGCTGGTGGTTCAGGCGCGTATCATCGAGTCCATCGAAGGGACGATCCGGATGGCGCGCGATCTGGCTCGCCGTGCGGAAGCGCTTCGTGCCGTGGCGCCGAAACTGCGGGCCAAAGGATCGAAGGCCGCCGTTGATCTGTTCCTGACCGAGGATGCGGTGGCGCCTGCTTCTATGCTTTCGCCGCGCATTCACGGCACGTCGATTCCCATGACCGATCGTGCTGCGCGCCGCTTCTGCGAGCGGCTGGTCGAGCTGGGTGTGACGAGGGAACTGACAGGGCGCCCGACCTTCCGGCTCTATGGAATCGCGCCATGACGACCGCGACCAAGAAACGGAAACCGGCGGAGGAGGGCGGCGCCGTTTTTGACCGGGAGCTCGACGACCTGCCGCAGGAGCTCCGCTGGCGCGAATGGATGGGGCGGATCGAGGCGGTGCTGTTCGCCAGTGCCACGCCGGTCGGTCGCGACGACCTGGCCCGCGTGGTGGGGCAGGGGGCGTCGATCGAGATGCTGATCGACGACATCCGGGCCGAGCTGACCGGCCGCCCCTACGAGCTGGCACAGGTGGCCGGCGGCTGGATGTTCCGCACGCGGACGCAGTTCGCCGAGGCAATCAAGGCCGCCGCCGATCTGGGCGACCAATCGATTGCCTTCACCGAGATGGAAATGGGGGTGCTTTGCGCGATCGCCTATCACCAGCCGATCGACCGGGCGGGGCTGGCCGACATCTTCGGCAAGGAGGTCAGCCGCGATCTGCTGGCCCGGCTGCGCACCAAGGACCTCATCGCCAGCGGTCCGAGGTCGCCACGGCCGGGGGCGCCGCATACCTTCGTGACGACCGAGACGTTTCTGGTGACCTTCGATCTGCAGAGCCTGCGGGATCTGCCGGAGCTGGAACTGCCGAAACCGTGATGTGCGAAATATGTCGTATTCTTCGGACAAGCGAAGCCGTCCGCTTTCAATTGTTCGGGCTTTGACTTTCAATCAGTCGGACCAGACCTGAGGTCCAGGCGTATCAGGGCGGCAACACGGTTTTGCGCGCAGTGAGGTATAGAATTGACTTCTATACCTCAAAAATGGTCTACTTGTGAGTTATAGAAAGGGACTCCTGAAATACATTCTCCGCCAGATCGAGTCCGACCGTGATGATCTCTGACATGTCCGCCTTCCAAATTGGATTGTTGTGATCCAACCTTGGCACAAAGATGCCGTCGGGGGCGGTCAAAGCATCAGTCCCCTCACTCTCCGTTCAGGTCGGCGAAGCGACGACCGTCGCGGGCCATCTGCCGCAACAGGTCGGGGAGCTGCCAGTAATGGGGGTCTTCCCGGGCGTAGGCTTCGATGCGTGCGACCAGGGTCGCGATGCCGACCCGGTCAGCGTAATGCATCGGCCCGCCCAGATGGCGCGGGAAACCGTAGCCGAATAGTTCGACCGCATCGATGTCGGCGGGGCGCATGGCGATGCCCTCTTCCAGCACCCGCACCGCTTCCGAGATCATCGCCGTCATGCAGCGATCCACGATCTCCTCGTTGGTGAAAATCCGAGGAGTGATCCCCTCGGCGGCGCGTTCCTCGTCGAGGATACGCAGCGCATCGGGGTTCTGCGGTCGGCTTTCAGTGCCGTCATGCAGGTAGAAGCCGCGCCCCGACTTGCGCCCGAACCACTGCTGTTCGCAAATCCGGTCGGCGACGCGGGAATAGCGTTCTTCCGGCGGGCGCGTCGCGGCCTTGCGGCGGCGCGTCAGCATGCCGATGTCCAGTCCCGTCAGGTCCGAGACCGCGAAGGGCCCCATGGCAAAGCCGAAGTCCTCGAGCGCGCGGTCCACCTGGGCGAAGTCGGCCCCGTCCAGCACCACGTATTCGGTCGCCTTGCGGTAGTGCGCCAGGATGCGGTTGCCGATGAAACCGTCGCAGACACCAGAGCGTACCGGCACCTTCTTCAACCGCTGCGCCGTCGCGAAGGCGGTGGCAACCAGATCGGGCGACGTGGCATCGGCCACCACCACCTCGAGCAGCCGCATCACATGGGCGGGCGAGAAGAAGTGCAGGCCGATCACAGCCTCCGGGCGCGAGGTCGCGGCGGCGATCTCGTTCACGTCCAGATAGGAGGTGTTGGTGCCAAGGATAGCCCCCGGCTTGCAGATCGCGTCGAGCTTGTTGAAGAGCTCGATCTTGACCGACATCTCCTCGAAGACCGCTTCGATCACCAGGTCCACGTCGGCGAGCTCGGTCAGGTCGCAGCCCAGTTGCAGGGCCTCGGCGGCAGCGGCGCGGGCCTCGGCGGTCATCTTGCCGCGCTTCACCGCCCCGTCGAGGTTGCGAAGGATGGCAGCGGCAGCGGCCTCGGCGCGGGCGGCCTCGGTCTCGATCAGGCGCACCGGGTAGCCTGCCAGCAGGAAGGCGGTGGCGATGCCCACGCCCATGGTCCCGCCGCCGATGACGCCGACCGAGGCGATCTCGCGCGCAGGCAGATCGGCCTCGGGGATTCGAGAGGTGCCGCGTTCGGCGAAGAAAGCATGGGCCAACGCCTGGCGTTCAGGACCTTCGCGCAGTTCCAGGAACAGGCGCCGTTCCAGTGCCAGCCCCTGGGTGATCGGCCTGGCTGAGGCTGCCAGTGCCTGCAACGCCTTGCGCGGTGCATCAAGCTGCGGGCGGGCGGTGTCAAGACGCGCCTCAGCGGCCGCCATGGCCTCGGCATCGGGGGTCACCGGCAGGTCGTCGGTCCGTCGCGCGGTCAGGCCGCCCGCAAGCACCTCCTGCGCCGCCGCAATCCCGGCCTCGCGGGCGGTGCCGCTGCCGATCCGGTCGAGGATGCCCAGCGACAGTGCCTCTTCCGCCGGAACCTCGCGGCCCGATAGGATCATCGCCTGCGCGGTGGCCAGCCCGGTCAGGCGCGGCAGACGCTGGGTGCCCCCGGCGCCGGGCAGCAGCCCCAGCTTGACCTCGGGCAGCGCGACGCGCAGCCCCGACACGCCCACGCGGACATGGGCCGCCAGCGCCAGTTCCAACCCACCGCCCATGGCCACGCCATGCAGCGCGGCAATGACGGGCTTGGGACCGTCCAGCATCAGGTTCAGCACATCCGGCAAGATGGGACCCGAGGGGGGGCGTCCGAACTCGCGGATATCGGCCCCGGCAGAGAAGGCACGGCCCTCGCCATGAAGGACGATGGCTTGCACGTCGGCGCGCCCGTTCAGATCCGTCAGCGCGTCGATCAGGCCACGCCGCAGGGCCACGCCCAGGGCGTTGACCGGCGCCCGGGTCATGGCGATGACGCCGATATCCTCGACCACGTCGACCTTTACGGCTGCCTGAGGGGAAGTGGTGGCTTCTGCGCTCATACCTCGACCCTTTCGATTACCAGGGCGATACCCTGACCCACGCCGATGCACATCGACAGGCAGGCATAGCGGCCGCCGATATGTTCCAGCTGGCGCAGGGCGGTCAGCACGATGCGCGCGCCCGAGGCGCCCAGCGGGTGGCCCACGGCGATGGCGCCGCCATTGGGGTTTAGGCGGCTGTCGTCATAGGCCAGGCCCAGCACCTTGCAGCAGGCTAGGACTTGGGTAGCAAAGGCCTCGTTGATCTCGATCACGTCCATGTCTGCCAGGGTCAGTCCGGCGCGTTGCAGCGCCTTGGGCACCGCATAGGCCGGACCGATCCCCATGATCCGCGGCGGCACGCCGGCCACGGCGCCCGCGAGGATGCGCGCGCGCGGACGCGGACCCAGGCCCTTGGCGCCGATCAGCAGCGCCCCGGCCCCGTCGTTGACGCCCGAGGCATTGGCCGCCGTCACCACGCCTCCCTCGAACAGAGAGCGCATCTCGGCGATCTTGTCATAGGTCACCTCGGGGCGCGGATGTTCATCCGTGCTGACCTCGGTCACCGCGCCCTTGCGCCCGGGAATGCGGATCGCGGTGATCTCTTTGTCGAAGAAACCCTCGGCGCGTGCCTCGTCGTATTTCTGCTGACTGCTAATGGCGAAGCGGTCGCTTTCGTCGCGGGCGATCTCGTAATCCACGGCTAGGTTGTCGGCGGTTTGCGGCATCGAATGGTTGCCGAACTGCTTGGTAAAGGTCGGGTTGGAAAAACGCGAACCGATGGTGCTGTCGGCAATCTGCGCATCGCGGCCAAAGGCGGTGCCCGGCTTGCTCATCACATAGGGCGCACGGGTCATGCTCTCTACCCCGCCGGCGAGGTACAGATCCCCGTCCCCGACGGTGATTGCCCGTGCCACGTCCAGCGCCGCAGACATGCCCGAGCCGCAGAGACGGTTCACCGTCTGCGCGCCGATGCTCTCGGGCAGACCGCCCAGCAGAGCCGAGAAGCGCGCGATATTGCGGCTGTCTTCGCCTGACTGGCAGACATTGCCCAGGATGACTTCCTCGATCTGTTCCTTCGGCAGCTCGCTGCGCTCCAGAAGCGCCGCGATGACCTGCCCGGCTAGGTCGTCGGGACGGATGCCAGCAAGGCTGCCTGCATGGCGGGCAAAGGGGCTGCGCAGCCCGTCGTAGATGTATGCGTCAAGCATCGGTTGCTTCTTCCTTCTCTTCGAAAAGCTGCGAGAACTGTTCCAACAGCTGTCTTTTCAGGATTTTGTCGGTCGGCGCCTGCGGTAGCGCATCAACCACGAGCACCCGCGCGGGCACCTTGTAGGACACCATCCGGGCGCGGACCCAGCCGATAACGGCGCAAAGGGTCACGGCGGGGTGTTCCATCAGCACCGTTTCGACCTCGGGCGGATAGATGTTGGAGCTGGAATGGATGATCAGCTCTTTCAGGCGCCCCATGACGAACAGCGCGCCATCCTCGTCCAAAAGGCCCAAGTCGCCGGTGCGCAGGAAACCGTCTTCGCGCAGGGTCTGCGCGGTCGCCTCGGGGTTCTGGTAATAGCCGTTTCATCGATTGCTCTATGTTCGCCCTGTCGCGGCCACGACGCAACTGCCGCTGCGGGTCCTGCACCCCGGGGCGGTCTCTTCCTGCCAGCGCGTCGGGTTTTGCTTTCCCAAATTGCGAAATATCGTTTCGTTGTGCGAACCCTTCATAGCGCGCGCCTCCGATTTATGTCAACATGCCTTCAAACGAACTCTCATCGGCCGCGCAACGCGCCGGGCCAAGGCGTCGGATCGGACCACGGAAGCGCTGGATTCACTGAACGTTAACGGATAGGTTTCGAAAGCTGAAAGAGGCAGGGGACAATGCATATGGGTAAGACAGAACCCGAGGAAGCCAGGAACCGGCAGTTCGTCACGGCGCTTGCTAGGGGGCTTGACATCCTGGGCTGCTACCGCACCAATGACCGCTACCTGACCAACCAAGAAATCGCGACACGCACCGGGCTGGCCAAGCCCACCGTCTCCCGCCTGACCTATACGCTGACAGAAACCGGGCACCTGCAGAAGGATCCCGACAGCGGCGAATACCGGCTCAGCCCGAAGGTCCTGCAACTGGGGTTCCGGGTGCTCTCAGCGGTCCCCCTGCCCGAAAGGTGCCAGTCCGAGCTGGACGCTCTGGCCAAGGGTCCCAACCCCTACGTCAGCGTCGCCCTGGCAGAGCGCAGCGACATCTATGCCATCTATCTGGCCGTCTCGCGTTCGCGGCCGGCAGTGGCGATCGCCCTGGGCGTCGGATCGCGCCTGCCGGTGTTCTACACCGCCATCGGACGGGCGATCCTGGCCGTCACCGACGAGGCAGACTGTGAAGCGGCCCTGCGAGAGGGCATCCAGCGCTATCCAGACTACCGGCAGCGAATGGAGCAGAGCATCATTGAGGCGCGCAAAGATTATGCCAACTACGGCTATTGCACCAGCTTCGGCTCGTGGAAGTCCGAGGTGAACTCTATCGCCACCCCGGTCCGCTCGATCAACGACCAGGCGATCTACGGGGTCAACGTCGGCGGTCCGTCCTTCCTGATCTCCGCCGACCAACTGCACCGCGACTACGGCGAGCGGCTGCTGAACGTGGCCGGCCTGCTGACCTCGCAACCCTGAGCGGCGGCGGAACGGGCAGCGGGCATGTACAACTTCAAGGCTCTCGAGTGCTTCCTCGCGGTGGCCGAGCTGGGCAGCTTCAAGCTGGCCGCCGGGCGGCTGAACCGTTCGCAATCGGCGGTCAACGTGCAGATCCGCCAACCGGAGGACCAGCTTGGCCTGCCACTTTTCCACCGCACCACGCGGATGGTGCGGCTGACCCGCCAGGGGGAACAGCTGCTGTCCTACGTCCAGCGCGCCCTGCGCGAGATCGACACCGGGCTGAACGAGATCCGCAAGGCGGCCTCGGCCGACACCGGCGAACTGGCCATCGCCGCGGTGCTGCCGCATCTGCTGCGCGACTACAAGGTCGAACACCCCAACGTCTCTTAGCCTAAGAGAGATGCATGCGGACAATCTGCTGACGGCCCTGCGCAACCTGGAGGTGGATTTCGCCATCGGCTCCGCCCTGCCCGGGCATCCCGATCTGATCTTCGCGCCCCTGGTGGCGGCCAGATCGTCGCCGTCAGCGCCAGAGACATGGGCCTGCCCCAGTCCGACAGCCTCACCCTAGCCGAGGTGGTGGCCAAGCAACTGATCCTGATCTCCAGCGGCGCCTATCTGCACCAGTACATCGACGCCGCGCTGGAGGGTGTAGATATGCCGTTACTCGCGGGACATTTTCTTTAGCCTCCTAGAGCATCGTCCTTGAAATCTGAATCGATTGGATTCCCAAGGGCTTGATTCTGTGATTCATATGTGGAGGTGGATCATGGGCAAATCGCTATCACTGGATATTCGGGAGCGTGTTGTCGCTCTGGTTGATGGCGGCCTTTCCTGCCATGAAGCTGCGCGGCGGTTGCGGATATCAGCTGCCAGCGCGGTACGGATCATGCAACGCAAGAGGCGAACGGGTGGAGTGAAAGCTGCACCTCAGGGACGTCCTCGGCGCAGCAAACTGGACGCGGTCTCAGGCTGGCTCAAGACACGCGTGGAAGCCGAGCCGGATATCACCATGCCTGAGCTGGCCGAGATGCTGAAACAGGAACACGCCCTCTCCGCCACACCGGCGATGCTCTCGTGCCATCTGATCCATCGCCTTGGCTTCACATATAAAAAAATCGCTGATCGCGACGGAACGACTGCGCAAACGGGTGCGCGCCGCCAGGTACGAGTGGCAGCACTACCGGATGCCGAGGATGCGCCTTGAGCCGCACCGGCTGGTCTTTATCGACGAAACAGAGGTGGTCGCGGGAATTCGGCCCAATGTTTAAGGTGAATCGACTGACAAGAAAGACGATCTGCAATGACGAAGAGAAAGAACTATTCGGCGGAGTTCAAAGCGAAGGTTGCGCTTGAAGCGATCCGAGAAGAGCTAACGCTGGCGGAGCTGTCGAAAAAGTACGGTGTACATCCGAACATGATCAGCGGTTGGAAGCGTGCGGCGATCAAGAACATGGCCTCCACCTTCACCAAGGGCGGCGGCGATGTGGCGAAAGCCAGTGATGCAGAGATCGACAAGCTGCATTCGAAGATCGGTCAGTTGGTGGTGGAACGCGATTTTTTGAAACGCGCTTGGGATCGTTAAGCAAGGATCGCAGGCAGATGTGCATAGAAAAAGATCATCCCAGGATCAGCGTTCGCCGACAGTGTCAGATGCTGTCGTTGGCACGCTCGAACCTGTATTACACGCCGAAAGGCGAAAGCGCCGAGAACCTTCGGTTCATGGCAATCATCGACAAGCAGTTTCTGGAAACGCCTTGGTATGGCTCCCGCCAGATGGCCCGCTACATGCAACGACAGGGCTACAAGTGCGGTCGTCACCGCGTGCGTCGTCTGATGCGGCTTATGCGGTTGGTGCCGATCTTCCAGACACCGAACACCAGCAAGAAGCACCCACAGCACAAAGTCTGGCCCTATCTGCTGAAGGGGTTGGCGATCAACCGGCCTAACCAAGTCTGGTGCGTCGATATCAGCTACATCCCGATGCGGCGGGGCTTTCTGTATCTGGTGGCGATCATGGACTGGTTCAGCCGCAAGGTTCTGGCCTGGCGGCTGTCGAACAGCATGGAAGCCGACTTCTGCATCGAGGCTCTGAAAGAGGCGCTGGCCGAATACGGCAAGCCCGAGATCATGAACAGTGACCAGGGCAGCCAGTTCACCGGCTTCGAATGGACACAGGCCCTCAAAGATGCCGGCGTGCGCATCTCGATGGATGGCCGGGGCCGCTGGATCGACAATCGGATGATCGAACGGTTGTGGAGGTCGCTCAAATACGAGTGCGTCTATTTACGGGCGTTCGAGACTGGCTCTGAAGCCAGAGCCGGGATCGGCCAGTGGGTGGCATACTACAACTTTGCTTCATTACGCCCATCTTTCTATGTTGTTGAAGAAAATAGGTTTTGCTGATCCGGGTGCGATACTGCGGGGTGTTTGGGGTTTTGCCGCGCCCGTTTCTTGATCTGTTGTGCCGCCGTTTTTGACAGTTCCGCGCGCTCGAATACCCATGGCCCGTCTGCAAGCGGGTGATTGGCTTTGATATCACCTGCTTCTGCTGCCAAGCGCAACGTTCTTGGGGCTACTCCGAGCAGTTTGGCCGCGCCGGAGAGATTGAGCCAGAGATCGAGACTATTAGGATCGGGCTTGAATACCGGTATTTTGCGGTAGGACCTGAGTGCCGTAACCCGTTCCCTTGTCCAGCGGTTGCCGTTTCCGGTAGCGCAACCGTTCCGGTTCAAAACACCCGCGATAACATCGTCGCTGGCGATCCGCGCAAGCTGGCGGACAGCTTCGACAATATCCGGCGGTGTCGCGTTGCGCTGCCCGCGCCGACGCTTTGGCAGGCGGATTTCTGTATGGGCACCGCCGGCCCAATGAACCAGCAAAACGATCTCCGATGCATCGTCATCAAGATCTGCCACCACTTCACGGATCACCGTGCGGGCGATCCGCTTCTTGAGCTTGGCATCCGTGTCCGGCGCGAACCAGACGCGCTCAAGATTGTTCCCCAAGGTTGCCAGGTCTTCCGCCGGTAGCGTTGTCGCGTTCGGGCTGACCGTGTCGTGGTGCCCGAGCTTTTGCTCGATCTCCTGAACCCGCTGAAGCGCCCAGTTCCAACGGACTTCCAGTTCGGCAGTCACCAAGCGGTTCTCGGGGTCCGATGCATCATACTGTCGGAATGCCCGGTCAGTCGCATATTGAGCTGCCTCCAGATCACGGCAGAGCGCATCGCGAACCTGATCCCGTTGATGCACCACTTGCCGGGCGGCAGCCTCCGCCGCGGCGATGGCGCCGGGGCTGACCACCTGCAGGAGTGCGTGTTCAATGGAATCGTCGACCCGCAATCCGCCAAAAGCGATGCAGCGCGCATCGCCATTGTCCAAGAGGCCACGCCAGCAAGAATAACGCGGGATATCATGCTTCTTGCCGGTGTAGCGAACTGTCAGCTTGCGACCACAGCGCCGGCAGCGCAGAAGCCCCGCCAGAAGGGCGGAACCATGCTTGGCTGCGCCGTGATGCCGACTCTGAGGGACGTTGTCGCTGACCATCTTGCGGATCGCCTCTGCCCGTTCCCAACTCACATAGCCTTCATGGGCGCCAGGCTTCAATGCAAGCCATTCATCGCGATCCTTCCTGCGGGTAGCCGACGCCCCGAACCCTGTTGATGTCCGGGTTTTGCCATAGGCATAGGCCCCGCCATAGGCCGGATTGACGATCATCCGATGAATGGTGGCGTAAGTTGGACGGCGCCAGACCACCTCACCCTGTTTACGCAAGCTGGGCAGTTCAAGGTCATGTTCGAGGAACCACATGAGCGCTTGCCGCGCGCTACCCAACTCAGCGACCTTGTCGAAAACCAAGGATATCGCTTCTTGCACGCGGCGGTCGGGATCCTTCTCGAGCCGGTCGGCGACCTTCACGAAGCCGACAGGAGCGGCGACGACAAGTTCGCCGCGCCGTGCCTTCTCGTAGCGTGCAGCGAGGGAGCGTTGCCTGAGGAGATCGAGTTCGTATTCGTTCAGGCTGCCTTTCAGGCCCAGCAGCAGGCGGTCATTGCCATCGCGCGGCGCATACACCGTCTCCTGATCGATCAACACCGTATCGACGACGCGGCACATCTCTACGAGCTGCTGCCAGTCTCTGCTGTTGCGCGCAAAGCGGGATACCTCGCGCGCGGCAACAGCACCGACCTTGCCGAGACAAACATCCGCGATCATCCGGTCAAAGCCTGCCCGCGTGACTCCGCCGGCGGCAGACCGGCCAAGATCGTCATCCACGGTCTCGATCCTGCTCCAGCCCAAATCCGACAGCCGCTCCCGCATTGCATATTGCAGCGTGCTGCTTTCCCGGTTGTGCAGGACCTGTTGGGCTGATGACTGGCGGACGTAGAGGATCGCCTTGCGCTCCAGATGATGCGGACCGATCTTATCATGCTTCATGATCGGTCTCCCCGTCCACCGCGCCGGCGTGTTCCGTTATCAGGCGCGTCATCAACCGTGTCAGCGTTTGCCTCGTGTCGCCGGGAAGGCTTTGCCACGGTGGAGTCTGCGCCACCGGTGTGAGCCGGATGTCTGAGAATAGCTCGAGTTGCGTCGTCGTCATTCTGCGCGGCATAGGCTAACCTCCGAATCTCGCGTTCAGATTCCGATGTTGCGCCAACGCGCGATGGTGAGCCGGATTTATCGACCGAAATCCATCCGGCATCGCAAACCAGCCCAGCAAGGGTTCTCAGAGCGTCCAGACCTACATGCGCCGTATCGACCACGCGGCAGGCGGCACATGCGGTCCGATCAAACATCCATACGGGGACTTCCAAAGACCGGTCCGATCGGCTGCCAGTGCGATTGCATCGAAACACTGCTTCGCCGGGCTTGTCGATCACCTCATGGACATAAACCGAACGACCAAACCAAGGGTGCCATCGATAAAGAACCTCACGCCGGTCGATAACGTGGGTGTTCTGACGTTCAGTTCTACAACGCCGAGCGCCCCCATTCGACCCATGGCATCTTGACGCCCGACGAAGCCTATGAAAACAAAAATGAACCCTTGAGAATGGCAGCCTGAATGAAACCCTGATCCACCTTAAACCGGCTGCAAAATGGTCAAAATCCTAGGACCACCTCTGATCGTCTTCCGCGACGATGGTCGCGTGGAACTGGACTCCAACAGCGTTGAGCGCGCAATCCAGCCAATCGCCCTGAACAGGAAGAACGCGTTGTTCGCTGGACACGACGCCGGAGCTCAGAACTGGGCAATCCTCGCGTCAATGATCGAGACCTGCAAACTCAATGGCGTTGACCCCCACGCCTGGCTCACCCAAACCCTGATCGCTATCGCAAACGGTCATAAACAATCCAACATCAGCAGCCTGATGCCCTAGAGTTACGCCTCAGACGTGTGATCGGCGCACCGCTTACGTTCAACGCCTATTGCATAGTTAATTAATTCTGAAGTATACTAGTGGGTATAAAAATTGAATTAAGAGAACATCATGCCCTTAGACAATACAGACCGTGAAGCCATTCACGAGTTGATTCTTAGATGGTGTCGAGCCATTGATCGCCTCGACTTGGAAGCAATTCGCAATGTCTTTCACGATGATGCTTATGATGACCACGGCACCTTCAAGGGAGGCGTCGATGCTTTGATCGATTGGCTCCGTGGTCGTCACGCTGGTATTCCCTTCAGCATGCACAGTGTTTCGAACTGCCTGATGGATCAACTCGATGAGGACCAGGTACTTGTCGAGACCTATTGCATAGCGCTACAGAAATATCCCGCTGCAAGCCTTCCAAATCTTGAAGCATTGGTTGGCCCGCTCACACTGCCTCAAGCGCCTTTTTATGACATGACGGTGGCCTGCCGCTATCTTGACATCGTCACCCGCCGTAATGGGGTTTGGAAAATTTGGCGCCGCACGGTGGTTTTTGACAATGCCTCGGTCATCCCTGGCCTCGACATCCCTGACCCTCGTGCCATTGGCTGGGTCACGGGCCATCGTTTTGGATTAGGGCCAAGTCAAGACCACGTCTATAACCTATTACAAAGAGGGAACCGATGACCCCTAGTCTGCAGTCGCTCAAAGCGGATATCAAGGCCGAGGCGCAAGAGTTCAAGCGCAAGCGCATTATCGAGGTCGCGCTAAAACTCTTTTACAGGCATGGGTATGAGGGCACGAGCGTCGAAGCTATTGCCGCTGAGATCGGGGTGACGAAGCCCTTCATTTACAGCTATTTCAAGAACAAACAGGAAATCCTGCAAATTCTTTATCAGCAATCGGCTGAGCGGGTGCATGACTATGTCGCGGCCGCAGCCGCGGGCGATGGCCCAGTCGAGCAACGGATGGAAATTTTCTTACGCGACTTCACGCTGGAAAACATCGACCACCAGATCGCTTCGGGTGTTTATCTACAAGAAGAAAAGCACCTCTCGACCGAGGGTAGGGCTCGGATCCGGACAATAGAGCGATCCTTTAACCGACTTCTTGCGGGCATGATCACCGAGGGATGCAAGGCAGGCGTTTTCTATGTCGAGGATCCCAAGCTTGCCGCGCTGAGTATCGCTGGTGTCGTGCGCTGGGTGCACCGTTGGTATTCGGCCGAAGGACGAATGTCCCCCGAAGATCTTGCCGACCGCATTGCGCGGCTCGGCTTGGCTATGGTTGGATATAATAATAAAAATCAATACCTTAAAAAGTTACATGACAGGATCATTTAATATCTTGCCGCAATATACCATATAGTATATAACTATTCCAAAGAGTACGTGCGGTAACTGCAGGGAGGCAGGTGCATGCAAATGGCCCGTCAGGCAATCGAGGATATATTCTCGACTTTCAGCAAGGCAGATGAGCCCGTTGCTCTTGCTGCGGCCATCGCAGCTCAGACGGGGGATGTTGAACTGGCCCGCCGCCTGCGCGCCGAGGTTGGTGTCTATGGCAAGGGCCGCATCTCGCCTGAACTGACGCAAATTTTGGCTCGGATGCCGCCCGGATGTCTGAGCGCGACACCCCAAGCCTTGGACGGCCGTTCCGAGCTTGCCAGATTACTGATCGAGGCTTGCACTGCGGCCGAGCCGACCGAAGCGGAGGGGCTTCAGCTTCTCGATCAATCGGCCCTTCTATCGCGCAAGCCGGTTGCAGTAAGCGCCAAGCCCCTAAAGGTTGCGATCATTGGTGCTGGCGTCTCTGGCATCGCGGCTGCACAAGATTTGCGCGGGGTAGGGCACGAGGTTACGTTATTCGAGCGTCTCTCCGCTGTATCGGGTGCTTGGAACCAAAACCGCTATCCTGGTTGCGGTGTGGATTCTCCCAGCTATGTCTACAGCTTCTCTTGGGCG
Organism: Roseovarius sp. MBR-79; assembly: GCF_053628555.1. Classification (NCBI taxonomy): domain Bacteria; kingdom Pseudomonadati; phylum Pseudomonadota; class Alphaproteobacteria; order Rhodobacterales; family Roseobacteraceae; genus Roseovarius; species Roseovarius sp. MBR-79. The sequence continues at coordinate 14,193 of NZ_JBRJGP010000030.1, forward strand.
CAAAAGGCCGATTGGTCACGCTATTTCGTCAGGCGCTCGGAGATCGACGGCTATATCAATCATACCGCTGAAAAGACCGGTATCGCGGAACATATCCAATTCGATACCAAGGTTATCAGCTGTAAACAGCTTCCCTCATTGGGCTGGCAGGTGACCACGCAAACCTATGGTCAAGCGCCGGTGACTGCAGACTACGATATCCTTATCTCGGCGGTCGGCCAGCTTAACACTCCAGCCTATCCCGTGATCGAGGGGCTTGATACGTTCCAGGGCGAGGTCGTCCATACTGCCGAATGGCGTGAAGGCATCGAGTATTGCGGCAAGCGTGTGGGTGTGATCGGCGTGGGGGCCAGTGCCATGCAAGTTGTCCCCACCATTGCCCCCGATGTCGCCCATATGACCGTTTTCCAGCGTCAAGCGCATTGGGTCATGCCGAACCGGCAATATCTGGCAGAGGTGGATCAGGACGAAATCGAACTTCTAAACGCCATGCCCGCCTATCTTGCATGGAAGCGTTTAATTTTCAACTGGACTTATGGCGACTCGGTTTTCCCCGCGCTGAAACGAGATCCAATCTGGGAAGCGCAAAGCCAAGACGCCATCAACCCGCAAAGCGCGCATCTACGGGATGTGATGAAGGCCCATATCGCCCGAGAGTTGGCGTCGCGGCCTGAGCTAATCAAGCCGATGACGCCGACCTATCCGCCCTATTCCAAACGCGTTTTGCTGGATAACCGCTGGTATCAGACCTTCTTGCGCCAGAACGTCACCTTGGAGAGAAGCCGCATCGACGAGGTCACGCCCAAGGGTATCCGCACCGAGGGGCAAGAGCATGAGCTTGACCTCATCATCTTGGCGACGGGCTTCCAAGCCAGCCGGATGCTGCAAACCTTCGAGGTTACTAATGCCCAAGGGAAAAACTTGCAAGACGTTTGGCAGGGGGATGACGCCCGCGCCTATCTGGGCGTGACGGTGCCGGGATTTGCGAACCTCTTCGTGATGTATGGGCCGAATACCAACCTAGCCTTTGGCGGTTCAGCCATTATCCACTCCGAGATTCAGTCGGGCTATATCCTGCGCTGCTTGGCGCTGATGCAGGCACAAGACGCCACGGCCCTTGAGTGTCGCCCTGAAGTCTTCGACGCCTATAATGCTGAGGTTGATCAAAGACTTGATACGCTTGTCTGGTCCTCGGGCAAGGCCAGCAGCTGGTTCACCAACTCTAAGGGACGCGTCACCACCAACAGCCCTTGGAGCATGGGGGAATACTGGCAACGTCTCGAAGACCCTCGGCCTGAGGATTTCATTTTTCATCTCTGAGAAGCAAGCGGTGTTAACGATCAGCACGACCGGGGAGGGTCAAAATGGATCTAGGATTAAAGGGGGGTACAGCTCTTGTGACAGGGGCGAGTGCGGGGATTGGCGAAAGCGTTGCGCTCAAATTGACTCAGGCCGGTGTCGAGGTGGCCTTGCTGGCACGTGATCGTGCAAGACTGATCTTAGCAGCTGAGCGTATCGAAGCGGCAACGGGGCTTCGGCCTAAGGTCGTCGTGGCCGACGTCACGCGCTCCGAAGAGATCAAAGCCGCAGCTGCCGAGGCGCAAAGGCTTCTGGGACGCATCGATATCTTGGTGAATAACGCGGGCAATGGCATCTATAAGCCCTTCCTTGACGTTACCGATGAGGAACTTGTCTCGGGAATGGAGATCAACTTCTTCGCCATGTTCCGCATGTGCCGTGAAGTGATCCCGATGATGATCGCACAAGGCGGCGGCTCTATCCTAAACGTGACGGGCATCTCGGCGTCAAGCGCCATGGCCCCGCCCTTCTACAACAGCTGCACCGGCCCTGCGAAAGCAGCAGGAAATCGCTTAACCAAGACCCTTGCTGCCGAATTCGGCCAGTATAACATCCGCGTCAACGCCGTCTCGCCCGGACGCATCAACGCTCCCGAGCGACTTGAGCGATGGCGCGAGAAGGTCGACGGCGGCAAGGGTGCAGAAATGTCGGTGCGCGATATGCAAAGGCTGTGGGGGCGCCAGATCTCGCTTCCCGATCACCGTTGGGGCGAAGTCGACGAGATAGCGAACCTTGTCGTTTACGCCGCCTCGGACTCCTGTGGTTTCATGACCGGTGCGATCTTGGTCGCAGACGGAGGCGAATCCCATGATTGAGAGTTCGGAATGCGCCGCGACGCAAATTGAATGGTTGACGCAAAAGCTTGCCCCTTGGCCGAATGCGATCTTCCCCGATTTGGTTTTGGCAAAATCGGCCAATAACCCAGCCACTGCGCTGATCTATCACGACGAAATCATCACGCATGACGAACTTGCCATGCGCGTAGACGAAGCCGCGCAAGTGCTGGTGGCCGAGCTTGGTCTTGGCCTTGGCGATGCGGTGGTTCTCAAGGGCGAAAATTCGGCGGTCTTCGTCATCGCCTATCTGGCGGTTCACCGCGCAGGCGGTCTGGCTGTTCCGGTCAATACCAAGCTTGCCGTCCCCGAACTTGCCTTCCAGATCAAAGACAGCGGCGCTGTTCTTGTCCTTTGCGACGAGGATATCGATGTCGAGGTTCCTCACCTTACATTTGCGGGTCTTTTGGGCGCGCGTGCGCAAGCCACGCTGCCCAAAGTGTCTCCAGATGCTCCGGCCACCGTTTTTTATACCTCAGGTACCACGGGCACGCCGAAGGGGGTGATTCATACCCATCGCACACTAATTTCTGGAGCTTTCCAAAACCAGCGTGGCTGGGATTATGAACGCGAAGGATCGGTAACCCTTGCGATGACGCCGCTATTCCATATCGCCGCACATTCTTGGTTCTATCCGGTGTTGGCCTCAGGCGGAAGCTTGGTGATCGACAGCTACCGCACCGAGCGTGCTTTGGAGCTGATCTCCAAGCACCGTGTCGACGGAGTGGGCGCAGTGCCGTCCATGCTGTTGATGATGCTCGATCATCCCAATCTTAGCGCTTACGATCTGACCTCGGTTCAGAATATCCGCTTCGGCGCCTCAAGCATTCCGCCTGATCGTATCAAGGAACTTCGCAAGGCCTTCCCAAATGCCGCGCTGTTGCATGGAATGGGGCAGACGGAATCCGGCGGCACCATTAGTGTATTGGCCGATGTATTCGCACTTTCCAAGCTTGGCTCGGCCGGGACCGCGATCCCCGGCGTCGCTGTTCGTCTGGTTGATGACAGTGGGAACATCGTACCCCGAGGCACCCCAGGTGAGGTATTGGCTCAAGGCCCCCAAATCATGATCGGATATCTCGGGCGCCCCGATGCGACCGCCGAGACCTTGTCTGGCGGCTGGCTGCACACCGGAGACATTGGTATCATGGATGACGATGGGATGATCTGCCTTGTCGACCGTAAGAAGGACATGATCATCCGCGGCGGGGAGAACATTTACTCGACCGAGCTTGAGCATCACTTCCTTGCTCACCCCGATGTTATCGATTGCGCCGTGATCGGCCTTCCGCATCCCCTTTTGCAGGAGGATGTGGGCGCCGTGATCGTAGGTCCCCGAGGCCCTACGGAGGCCTTTCGCGAGGCGTTGATAGCGCACGGCAAACAGGGTTTGGCCAGCTTCAAAGTCCCCAGCCACTGGTTTTCCGCTGAGGCTTTACCACGCACCGCAACCGGCAAAGTCCAAAAGCAAAAGCTGCGCGAGGCGGCCTTGGCAGGCGAGCTGACAGAACTTTAAGAATCCCAGCCCGAGGAGAGTCGGGCACTACAGAATTGAGAGGTAAATCATGAAAAAAGTAACATCTTTGGCCCTTGCAACAGCTATGATGCTGACCGCAGCCCAAGCCTTGGCCTGCGAAGTCAAGGTCGGTGTTGTTGGCCCCTTCTCGGGTGGAGCGGCCCAATGGGGCTTGGCGATGAAGGCAGGTGCCGAACTTGCCGCGGCCGAGTTCAATGCCAAGGGCGGCATTAAGACTTCCGAGGGCAATTGTGATCTGATTTTGGTCGAGATTGACACTCAATATGCCGCCCAAAGGGCCGCCGCTGCCGCCGATGCATTGGCGAACCAAGGGATCAAGGTCGTGTTGGGGCCGATCGGCTCTCCGGAAGTCAGCGGCATCAAGCCGATGGCCGCGCGCCACAACATGCTTTTGATGCTTAACAGCTACGCCAAGGATGCGATTGGCCCGCAATGGCCGCTGGCTTTCCATGTCTCGCCCGGTCCGAGTGGCTGGGCTTTGCCAATCGTGCGGAAAGCTAAAGAACGTTTTGATATGAGATCGGTGGTCATCGTCGCACCTAACGATCAGGGCGGCACCGATATCGCCCCCGTCGTCGCCAAAGCCTATCGCGCGGAAAGCATCGAGGCGACCGAGGAATACTTCCAACGCGGGACGACTGATTTCGCTGCGATCGTAACACGCGTTCTGGCCCTCAAACCTGATGCAGTCGATCTCGTGTCCTCTCCTACAGTTGAATCGGGAACGTTCGCCAAGCAACTTCGCTTGGCCGGATTTACTGGCCCGATCGGAAAGACTGGCGGACCGGGTACTGAGGAAATCTCGCGCATCGTTGGGGGCTACGAGGCCTTGGGCGACTATTATTACTTTGAGCCTATCGTCGTGGACGAAGCTGCAAAGCGTATGGCAACTGTGTATAAAGACCTTACGGGCAAGGATGCTCCCGAGCATACCTTCTTCTACCTTTGGGGTGCGGCCTCGCGCATTGTTTTCAACGCGATCGAAGCTGCTGGCAGCGGCACCGATGCCGCCGCCATCGCCGAAGCCCTACGTAAGACCGAGGTCAACGACCCTGATCTTGGCGAGGGACAATGGATCGGCCAAAGCTTCTTTGGCATCAACCAAGAGCTCTCATTGCCCTTCGGCATGGGTTTCGTGGCCAATGGCAAGGTCGAGCCTTTGCTCAAGCTGCCTGCTGCTGTGAACCAGTGAGATCGGAATGGACACGTTTCTCTCGGCGCTTGTGATCGGGGCAATGTTCAGCGCGCAATACGCGCTGATCGCTCTGGGTTTCACTTTGGTCTTCGGCATCCTTGGCGTGGTGAACTTCGCGCATGGCAGCCTTTACATGCTGGGTGGCTATCTCACCTATTGGGGAGTGTCCTCGCTTGGTCTGCCTTTCGCCTTGGCGGTGACCATTGCGGTGGTTCTTACAGGCCTTCTGGGCGCTGCCATGGAAGTCCTGCTGTTCCACAATATTATCGAAGATCACGTGGCGACGCTGATCCTAAGCCTTGGTGTCTCGATGATCATTGTGACCGGGGTGGGTGCGATTTTCGGACACGAGGCCCCTCGTTTCAGCTTCCCTGTAACCGGCGTACTTGATCTGGGGACCGTTCGTCTGCCGTTGGATCGTTTGGTTGTCATGGCCGTCAGCGCATTGGCGATAGGTGCGGTTTGCTATCTGGTCTTGTATACGGGCTTTGGCCGCTCGGTGCGCGCCTTGGCGCAGGACCAAAAGGTTGCGCGAAGCTTTGGCATCAATCCAAGAGTGCTTTTCGCAACCACGCTTGCCCTGTCCTCGGGACTTGCCGCGCTTGCGGGCGCCTTGGTGACACCGATCCTCTCGCTCTCGCCTCATGCGGGCGAAAGCGTTCTTTTGACGGCCTTTGTCGTGGTGATTTTGGGCGGGCTGGGCTCGATCCAAGGGGCGACGGTGGCTGCAATCTTGACCGGCATGATCCAAAGCTTCGCCAGCATCTATATTGGGGGATCGCTCGGCACGCTGGTGCTCTTTGTCTTGGTGATTGCGGTCCTCGTCTTCCGACCCTCGGGTTTGTTCGGCGCGCAGGTAAGAGGAGCTTGATGATGCAAACCCGCATAACTTTGAAACGCGGCCCAAGGATCGCATTGGGCGAGGGTCTTTGCCTTGCCATCGTGCTTCTCGCCGGTCTTCTTCCTCTGGTCAGCAGCAATATCCTTGCCCAATCTATCGGGTCGCAGGTGATGATCGGGCTTTGCGGAGCCTTGGGCGTTCATATAATGCTGCGCCTTGGCTTGCTGAACTTCGCGGTTCCCGGCTTCATGGCCATCGGTGGTTATGCTGCCGCCATCGCTGCGCAATACGGGCTAACGGATATTTTCGGACTTTTGTTGGTGGCGTTCGGCGCGCCCTTCTTGGTCGCACTGCCCCTTGGCTTGGTCACACTGCGGCTTAAGGGCGTCTACTTCGTCTTGGTGACATATCTGCTCACCGAGATCGTCCAGCTTGTGATCGTGGAAACCCCCAGCCTGACAGGGGGCACCAATGGGCTGATCGGCTTCCCTCCGGCGGAGTTCTTTGGCCAGATGATGATCAGCGGTGCCGCTGTCTACTGGACGACTTGGGCCGCCGCCTTTACCGCGATTTTGATTTGCACCCTGGCCATCGCCGCCTTTGGCGACCGCTTCGACTCGATGGCCCATAACGAAACCTTGTCGCGCAGCTTTGGCATGGATGCCGCGCGCTACAAGGTCATCGCATTTGCCGTCTCTGCAGGGGCTTCGGGTCTGGGCGGCTTCGGGCTTGTCTCGACGCTGATCACCGCCCATCCGTTGTCGTTCACGGCCGCGACTTCGGTCAACTATATCGCCTATGTTCTGATTGGCGGGGCGGCCAGCACCTTGGGTGCGGGTCTTGGAACGCTGATCTTGATCACGGCCCTGTCCCAGGTTTCCTTCACAGGCGAGTGGTCGCTTGGACTTTTTGGTCTGCTTCTTGTGCTGGCGGTTCTGTTCCTGCGCCAAGGTATCACCGGGTTTATCGCGGGCTGCAGCGCAAAGCTTTCCCCGCTTTTGTCTTTCAAAAACCGATTTGCACGTGGGAACGACACACTATGACAGCCGCTTTGACCATCGAAAATCTTTCACGCTCGTTTGGGGGGGTGCATGCCTTCCGTGATCTGAATTTCGTCGTGCCCAAGGGCGAGGTCTTGGGCGTGATTGGACCAAATGGTGCAGGCAAGACCACCCTTGTGAATGTGCTGAGCAACCAGCTTCGCCCCTCGGATGGCCGCGTATTGCTTGAAGGGGCGGTTATCACCGGTCTGAGTATGGCCAAGACAGCGCAAAGGAGTCTTGTCCGTTCTTTTCAACATACCTCGGTCTATCCATCCGCAACCATCATCGAAAACCTGCGCAGAGCGCGTCTGTTCGCAGGGAAAAGCGCCCATATCGGACCGACCGAGCAATCCCTTTTGGAAGACTGCGGCCTGAGCAGCTTTGCCGACCGAACCGCCGGAAGCCTTCCCTATGGGGTCCAAAAGATGCTGGGGCTGGTAATGGTGGCCCTGACCGAACCCAAGGTGCTTTTGATGGACGAACCTGCCGCAGGGCTCGAGCGGAAAGAGCGCGTTTTGATCGACAAGCTGATCGCTTATGTGCGGGCAACCCACAATTGCTCGGTGATGATCGTCGAGCATGACATGGATCTGATCCGGCGGCTCTGTCCGCGCACTTTGGTTCTCGAGGGTGGGCGTCTTCTGGCGGAGGGCGCGACCGAGCAGGTCTTGCAGCGTCCTGAAGTTATCAGCGCCTATCTGGGCGAAGCTTTGGAGGCCGCAGATGCTTGAGATTGTCGATCTACACATCAGGTATGGCGGCATTCATGCTGTCGGCGGTGTCTCATTGAAGGTCTCGTCCCAGCAGGCCGTGATCCTGATCGGTGCGAACGGTGCTGGCAAAAGCAGTATCATCAACTCCGTGATGGGCCTCGCACCGGTAAGCTCAGGCCGTATCCTTTTTGATGGTCAAGCCATAGACAAACTACCGGCCGAGCATAGGGCCAGCTTAGGGTTGGCCTATTCGCCCGAAGGTCGTAAGCTTTGGCCCGCAATGAGCATCGAGGACAATATCCTTGCGGCCATGCCACGCCTGAGCGCCGCCCAGCGTCGCACGCGCTACGAGGAACTCTCACAGCTTTTCCCCATGCTTGCTGAGCGCCGTAATATGATGGCCGGACTTCTAAGCGGAGGCCAGCAACAGATCGTTGCTGTTGCCCGTGCCATGGCCATGCGCTCCAAACTTCTCCTGCTTGACGAGCCCTTCTTGGGTCTGGCTCCGGTTTGGATCGAGCAGATCAGCGCTGCAATCCGTTCCGCCAGAAAAGACGGTATAACCGTGCTCATGGCCGAACAGATGGCGCGACCGGCGCTTAAGCTGGCCGACTACGGCTATGTATTGCGCGCGGGGCAAATTCGGAACCAAGGCCCGGTTTCGGCCTTGGGCGAGGCTATTTTGGCGGGGGATTATCTATGAGCGGGCAGATTACTCCAGCCTTACAGAGAGGCCTTTATTTCGAGGACTTTAAACCGGGCCAAAGATGGGTGTCTGCAGGGCGGACCTTGACCGAAACCGACTTGCAGATGTTTTCCATGCTCACCGGCGATTGGAATCCGGTCCACTCAGATGCGGAATTTGCCAAGACCACGCGCTATAACGAGAGGCTTTTGCATGGCAGTTTCGGGATTGCTCTGGCCATCGGAATGCTACATCCGATGGGAATTTTCAACGGTACCGTGATTGCGATGCTGGGTGTCAAAGAGTGGGCGTTTCTTGCGCCCATGACCATCGGGATGACCATCACCCTAGAACTGCGCATCACCGAGGTCGAGCTTGGAAAGTCGGGAAAATCGGGCCGTGTTGGGCGGGAATTGATCCTCCGCAATCAAGCGGGTGAAATTGTCCAGACGGGCTACTCTGACGTTTTAATCATGTGTAGGCGTACTTTATCCTAGTTGTTTAGCGGCATTGCCAACTTGATTGCATGTTCTGAACTGGTTACCGCTCACGCATGAAGATACCGCCCAAAATGGCTCTGTTGCAAACTTTATCACATGACGCAGTTACCCCTCCATTGGACACACTTATGCTGCGGCTTTGAAATGCTCTTCGATCAGCGTCATTGCCTCGGTCATGACACATGGCCCGACACCGAAGGCGCGTTCGATCATGCGTTTTTCGCCAATCGGGTCGCGGGTCAGGTTGAAGGTGCGGCCCTGGCCTTTTCGCAGGGCGCGCATCACCTTGAAACCCTTGATTGTGGCGTAGGCCGTCCTCATCGTCTTGAAACCCCGGACCGGCTTGATCAGCTGCTTGAGCTTGCCGTGATCGGCCTCGATCACATTATTTAGATACTTGACCTGGCGGTGTTCCACGTCCCGCGGACATTTACCCTCTTTCTTCAACTCGCGGATCGCCTGAATGTAGCATCCGGCCTTGTCGGTGTTGATCTTGGACGGTTTCTCCCAATCTTTACTGTCACTGTACCCTAATTAATCAGAATCGGGCCTGAATTTGTCCCATAAAATCAATGGCGGTTTGTACCCTTAATTTTCATATTGTACCGTTAAT
>NZ_JBRJGP010000031.1:0-21558 GCF_053628555.1 Roseovarius sp. MBR-79
AGCCCATGACCCTTGACCTCGCCGCCTGATCAGGCCCAAATCAACCCGCCCGGAGAACGCCGCCGGAGAATTTCCACCAGATTCGAGACACGACCAACTGCGCCGCCCATCACGTTCTTATTGTTGCTGCGTGCGATACTAGCGCCAATTGCCACGCCCGCAGCCGCGCCGATTTTCGCCCATTTTTCGATGCGTTCGTTGCGTTGACGCGCGATGTTGACGAAGGGTTGGCGGAACTGGGAACACTCGTCCTTGGTCGCGCGCAACTCGGTTTCGGTCGGCACTGCGACGCATCCACTGACAATCAGTCCGATCGAGGCGCAGAGCGCCGCGATGCGCGCTGGCCGACGCAACATGTTGATAAAGGTCATCTGGTCTTTCCTCCCCTTGGGTTATGATCTATTGGTCAGCCCGCAACCGCTCCCGGACGGCGCGCGCGGTATCGAAGCGGGTGCGATAAACGTCGAACATGTCGCCGGAAGGATTTGCGCGCAGATCACGCAATGCGTCCTGAAAGAGCGGCCACGCACGCTCCTCGTAGAGCCAAAGGCCTTCCGCGGCGACAGCCTCGCGAACCTCAGCAATGACTTCATCGGCTAATGCATCGGGCTCGGTTGCTACGGATCGGATCATCGACAGGACCGTCCGCGTCTGACTGTCGATCATCGCGAGGCGGGCATCGAGGTCACGTTCTAGCTTGTCGATGGCCTCTCTCAGATTCTCGCCTTCTGAATGCTCCGCCAACACGCGGTCCGAAGCGACCATCTCGCGAAGCTCCGGCAACTGCTGAAGGATGGTGATACCCATGACGCCGTTGACACGGATATTCAGGATACCGGTCGCAGCCGCGCGCACGTTCGCGGAAAGTTCGGCGCGCTGTGCCTCGTTTATCGCCACTTCCGATTGCTCGAGCGCGACCTCCACGCGTTCGAGCTGACGCCGCATTTCCTCGTTGTCGGCACCCTCTCGGCCCGCCGCGGCCAGCAGTGCGCGGGCTTCGTCGCGGAAAGCCGCACCCGGCGTCTGCCTGATCTTGATAAGCTCGGCATGGGCTTTGGCAAGTTGAGCGTCAAATTCGGTGTTGCGCAGATCCGATCGGAAGGTTCCCGCCTCTGGTGAGCCGGCGGTGAGGATCGGTGGCCCCAGCAAGAGCCGTATGCCTGCAGGTGCCAATGCCACCTCACCGTCGATGCTGTAGAAAGGCGCCTCGGCGCGATGTGCGACACTGAGGGCAGAGGGGGGCGTCAAGGCATTTCCGCCACGCAGGACATAGCCCCCTCGCGCGCCGTGCAGCATGTCGGGTCGTACCAGACGGAACAAATCCTGGGTAATCTCGGCCACGTTGCCGACCATGTCGTAAAGACCCGCAAGGTTCGGCAAACGGCCGCCCACGGGCCCGAAGGTCCTGCGAGAGGTCCCGTCACTGAAATGAGCGATCTCTGCAAGTTCCCCGGCGCGCAGGCCGCCAGTTTCGGTGTCGCGGACAAGATACACCGCGACTTCGGCGTTGACGCCGACGCCGATGGACCCGCCGCGGGCGGCATATTCCCACTCGGCCTCGGAGGGGAGCCTGAAAAAACCGGTTGAGCCTGCCTCCCACGGGACGAGCGGGGACAGGCCGTCAGCGATGCGGCGACGGCTTTCTGCCACCATGTATCCGTTGAGCGCCCGCAACCGATCCTGCGCCGAAAAATAGCTCATTCCGGTTGCGGGCGCGACGTCTCGCCAGGTGGTGCGTCCGGCAGCCGCGTCGTGAGAGGCACAGGCGGCGGCGGCAGTCTCGACGTTCGGTCTGCCTTTTTCGGACCAGGCCTCCAATGCACCGCCCGTGAACAGTGCGTCCTGAAGAACAGTCCATTCGTGCGAGGCAACGTAATACGCGCGGCCGACAAGCTGACCCGCCGAGCCCACAAGCGAATAGCCGCCTGCGACCGGCTCTGTGCGTCGTCCCTGGATGTAGCGCTCTCTGAGCCCGTCGCCGAACCGACCTCCCTGCGAGGGGGTTTCGTGATCAAGCACCGTTCTTGCTGGTGTGTCGACACGCCTCATCGCAAGATGCCGGCCGCATGGCAGAGGTATGACAAGGTGTTGCGGCAGGGTTGTAGGCTCGTCAGCAGATGGACAACGGCTCTGCCCTGCCGCAGTTTCCCCAGCGCGGAACAGGCCCGGCGCATCAAATTCGCACCAATCGGGGTCAACCGTTATGGCGGGCATCTCCTGAGCGGCGATTGGCCCGACAGTCATGGCGACGATCATGGCTGAAACGGCGAGGTATCTGGGGATCTGGATATGCATGAATTCTCCGGTTTTAATCGCCTCTGAGGGCGCGAGACACATCAAGCTGGCCCAGTCGGACGACGGCGGCGGCTCCGGCCAGCCCGCCAAGCGCGACAACGCACAGGGCGCCTGCAAGCACTGGCGCCAAGGCCGGGCGTACAATCTCGGTTGTTTGGGCAAGGTAGCCTTGTGCCATCGCTTCGATCGAACCGCCCGTTGCGGCCACGAGGCCGAGCGCGAACGTGGAAGCGAAAGCAGTCATCACCGCCCCCTGAAAAAGAGGGAATATGGCGGTTTCCGACCGTGACATACCGACCACGGTCATCAGAGCGAAGTCTCGCCGCTTGCGCAGGACCGACAGCCACTGGATGAGGATCGTCGCCGCGCCGAAGGCCAGGGCGGAGAGCCCGAGAACCAGGCCGAACAACTGCCGAAGACCCGTCTCGAGGCGAAGGATCCGATCGACCTGATCGGTCATCAATCGGGTATCAAGACCCGCCTCCTCCAGACGGTCGCGCAAAGCAGGTGCGAGAGCCACCTCGGGCGCGTAGACCCGCAGGCTCTGCCAGCGCTGACTTGCGTCCGGAATTGTGGCCTGCGGTGCATCGGCGCTGAAAGTAAGGTATCTGCTGAAGCCCAACAGCATTTCTTCGGAAACGAACCCCGTGCGCCCCTGCCAGACTGTCTCGGGCAGGACCCCGGCCACGCGCAGGATCACCTCGCGGCGTTCTACGGCACCGCCACTTGGCGTGCGCTGCAACAGGATGCCAATCTCCGACCCGACAGCAGCTTCCAGCTCCGTGGCGGCATGGCGCGACAGGATCAGGCCTTCCTGCCCCGGGAACTCCAGATCGGCACGCGCCAGCACCGGATCGCCCCGCGAGGTCGTGCGCATGTCGAGCGATACGGACGATCCCCGCGCACCGACCAGTCGTGCGATCTGCGTCGTCACGAAGAACGACGGTTCAGGAACGGCGAAGCCCGTTTCCGGCCATGCCCTCAGTGCCGCAAGAAGACTGGCGTCGATTTCATGCTCGCCAACGATGACGACTTCGCGGTTGCGAAGGTCTGTGGCCAAATCCCGCGCCCAGGTCTCTACCAGTCCGACGCGCAGCGTGTGCAAGACCACCGGGGGTGCCAGAAGCGCCGCGAGCAAGGTGATCCCGAGCAGGGTCAGTTTTCGATCATGCCACAAGTCCGCAACGGCAAATCGCAAGGCCAGCTTGATGGCAGGAGTGCGAAGACGTCTTGTCATGGTAGGTCGCCTCCGGCGGACGCTTTGCCGACTGGCTGACGGGATGCAGTCCACGCATCCGAAGGTCGCCGAAACGCTGACGCGCCTTCCGCCGGTCCATGTCGAAAGATGCCGTGCTCCAATGGCCGGACGGTAAAACCGGCGCGATGCGCCGCCTCGGCGTCGTGCGTGGCAATCAGCACGGCGGTTCCTTCTTCCGCCGCAAGCGCTGCCAGCATTTCCATTGCCACGGCGCACGCATCCGGATCGAGACCCGTCGTCGGCTCATCCACCAGCAGAACCCGTCGCGAAACCGACGCCCCCGCCAGCAAGGCCACGCGCTTGCGTTGTCCCCCCGAAAGTTGCTCGCGCGTCTTGGACAAATGCGCACCAAGACCCAATGTCATGGCGAGCCTTTCGAACCGCGCCCGCGCGGTTGCGTTCCGCGCGCACCCGGCCAACCGCAGACCGGCAAAGGCGTGCTCTCGTGCGGTCAGAAAAGGCAGCACGCCCCCCGATTGCGGCACATATCCCAATGGCCCGATCCTGAGCCGGGCAAGCGCATCAAGCCGACCGGCCTTGAGGTCTTCGGCAAGATCCCGGCGCACGTCGCCCGACGTCGCCAGGACAAAGCGTTCGACCCGCTCGGGCTTCACAAGCAGGGCAAGGAACTCGAGCAGCATCGACTTTCCGCATCCCGAAGGACCAACGATCGCGACCCGCTCTCCTTGCGTCAGCCGAAGCTCCGGCAGGTCAAGCACAAACCCCGCCGCACCGGCCTCGCCCGTGCGCAACCGGACGTTTGCAATTTCCAGGACGGTCGTGCTCATGGCAGATCCCGCAGCGGAAGCGGGTAGACCTGATCGCCCGTGGTCCGCCCGGCTAGAGACAACCAACCATCTTGAGAGGCATAGATCCGGCGGTAAGAAGAGACCTTGGCCTGGACCTCGTCGAGAAGCTCTTCCTGCCCCTGCTGGCTGAGCGCGTCCCACAGCGAAGGAGTCATGTTGATGAATTTCGACCCATAGGGCAGGTCTTCCAGATAGGCTGGCAGGAAGTTCCCAAATTCCGGATCGACGGCAGCCTGACCCGACTGCTCCTGAACGGATGAGAAGAATCCCCCCATGCCAAGTTGCTTGGCGTTCAGCCGCTCGACAATATCTTCGAGCCGGTTTGCAAGGTCGCTGAGTTGATCGCGGGTCATGAAGACACTGACGTCAAGCGCGCGTCGGTCGGGATTGGCAAGATCCACGTCTGCCGCCCAGCCACGGTAAAAGTCGGGGGCTTCCGCGCCAGACCGGGAGCCGAGATATTCCGCCTGATAGCGGAACACCTCTTCTGCGACCGCGCCGGCGATCAGAGGGGAATCTGACGGATCGTCCACCGTTATGGCATTCCCGCCAATAAGCGCCTCCAGTTCTTGCGAGAGTGTCGGTTCGACCGGAGCTTCCAACTGGCCTGACGTCGACAATGTCCCAAGTTGGTCGATGACGTTGGCGGCAATCAATTCCAACGATTGGCCAAACGCTTCTGCGGTCGCACCCCGCACCTGGAAGTATTTGGAAACGGCTGCATCGCCTGTCCGCGCCAACTTGGTATACAGCTGAGCCCCCCGCGCGGCATCGTCATACCCTTCCGTGCTTGTGCTCACCGAGATCGCTTCCTCGGTTTGCATGTGCAGCACGAAAAGCGACACGTTGCGCTGCGCGGCCATCGCCACGATGGTCTCTGGACCCATGGTTGCGTCCGAAGCCAACGCGTCACCGACGCTTCGGGGGCTGGCGTCCGTGATAAGGAACACAAGACGCGTATCGACCTCACCCCAGTCGAGGTCGGATATCGCGAGTTCGATTCCGGCAAACGCGTCTTCGCGCCAGTTGCGTGTCGAAGCTGTCGCGGGCGCCATCCGCTCAACGTCGGCAAGCAAAGTCTCATCGCCGACGCCACCGCCGAAGTCGCGATAAACCGTCGTCAGGTATCCGACATTGGCGGCGGCCTGCACGTTGTCCCGAAACCCCACAAGCGCGAAATCGAACCGGTCAGATAATCCGCGCTCTTCCAACCCGCCCGACACGGACCGAACGAACGCTTTTGTCCTGTCGATGTACGGACCCATCGAACGGGTTGTGTCGATAACGAAGGCGACACCGACGCGGAAATCACGCGCATCGGCCTCGACCGAAATCCTGTCGGTACCGACCGGCTGCGTCCCGGCCTCGCGCGTGTCGGTGCTATCGCGGTTGAGTGCCGCGAGCTGCAGGATCGCAACATCACCATGGGTTGCTGTACTGGTCAGCCGGTAATCCAGAACCGGCATGAGATAAGGACGTTCGACCGAGTTGACGACAAGGCGCGGCTCGATCGCCACGACCTGTCCGGGATCGTGCGTGCCAGCGTCGATGCGCTGGTAAAGGTCGGCCATCTGGTTGGGAGCATCTTCCCCGGTCTCAAGCACGTCGAACACGTCATTTTCGGATGCGAAGAACACCGTGCGGTCCCGTCCGCTCCGCGAGGCATAGGACATCACCAGCATGGTGCGCCACTCCTCGGTACGCGTGGATTCGATCCATCCCTCAGCACCACGCGTTGTCCTGCCGATCGCCAGCAGAGACGTGTCTTGGCCTGGTTCTTCGTGGTAGACGTAATGAACGGAAAACGCCGGAAGCGTTTGAGAGGTACCGTCTTCGGTGCGCATTTCTGCGTCAGGTCGGATCAGGACGCGCCTAGCCCGGTCGCCCTCGGCGAGCGGTTCGGCGAGCGATGCGAGAGCTGGCAAATCTGCAGGTTCTTGCGCGGGTTCCAACGACGGCGGATTGCTTGTGTGATCCTTCACAAACTTATCGTCGGCGACCATATCCTCTATGGCTACGTCAACGCCTGCATCGGCGGACTGTGCGTTGGCGCTGGACGAGGGGCCGGCGCTCGATTGCGGCGGTTCTGGCAAGGATGCACGCGGCAGGTCGGGGAGCATGGCCGCGATCTCGGAACTGGTGGTATTCCATCGGGTTTCAACCTGCTCGACCTGGGCCTCCTTGGTGGCGACGGCCTCGCGCAAGGTGGCGACTGTCGCGCGTGCCTCACCCTCGCTTCCCGGTGCGAACGGCCCGCGTTCAGCCGCCTCTACGCTGGAGCGGTAAGCATCAATCGTCTGTCGCAACTCCTCCAACGTGGATTGACGGTCCTGGGCAAGAGCCATGTGAGGCATCGCCAGAACTAGAACGAGCGTACAAACGCGAAAATGCAGGATCATTTGTAGATCTCCAAGGATTGGCCGCTCATGAACGCGAAGCCTTGCCCAGGCACCCAAACGAGCTGGATACCTGGCGCTTCGGCAACGCGAAGGACAACGGACGGTTCCGCGAACGTGCCTTTCAGAGTTTGGTTGCTGAAAGGTGGCCCAGTGTCGTAGTAAAATGTGCCCTGTTCGACCTTGGTAAGCGCAAACGCAGTCGTCATATTCGCAGGCGTCCCGTCCGGCAAGGCCAGGGCTCCGTACTGCCGGATATCCTTGGCAAACCAATCAAGACTCTCTGCTTTCCAGGCCAAGCGTGACAGTGTGGCATCAAGACCCTCTGCGCGCTCGGTAACGGCATCCATATCCGCGAGGGTTTCGGCAGCCACCGGTTGGTTGAGCGACACTGCGTCGGCTTCGCGCCGACGCAGGTCATCATAGGCAGCGCGCAAGCTGGCGATCTCAGCAAGATCAATCGGTATCGGCATTGGCCCCGGTGCGTCAGAGGGTGACGCAGGCAGAGCTGCGCCTTCCGATGGTGGAACCGGCGGGGTTTTTGTCCCCTCTGGGGTTTCGGAAAACGGCTGCGGCAAGGTCAGTAAATCGCCCTGCGTTGCCGGCACACCCTGTGCATCGGCTGCATGTGCGGCAATTATCAATAGTGCGGCAAGCGTCAAGCGTGGCGATCGGATCATGCGTTCATGTCCCCAGAATGGTTAGAAGTGAGGTCGCGCAGAGAGCGGCCGTGGCCGCGAGTGTCGAATGTCGGGCCAGCGCCGTTGCGCCGAGGACCGCGACCGGCAGAGCCCAGTTGGCCGCCGACTCCGGATTCAGCAATCCCAACCCAAAGGCACACGAGACGAGAGCGAAGGCGCTGCCTCCCAATCCCGCGATGCCTGCGCCGACGATCACCGCACCAAGCGCAGCGAGCGGGCGAACGAGGTCATGGCGCAGTCCGGACGCCAACGGCTGTTCAGCGACGAGCACCACGAGGTGGGGCACGACAGCGGCGCAGAGCAGACCGCACGCGCCGGCAGCCAGAACCTGTGCCGTCCGCATTCCGGATGGTAACGCGATCCAGATTGCGAACGCGGCAGCCGTTGCCATGAGGGTCGACGCGAAAGACGCGGGCGCGAGGGCAAACAGGGCCAGCGCGACGATTCCGACGCTGGCAAGCAAAAGGCCCGACATGAAAGCACGTCCAGTAGCGGCGGCAAGAATAGCCAAGCCCGCGCCGACCAGACCAATGGTGACCGCGTTCATCGCAAGCCCCCGTCGAAACGGCTGATGTCGCCACCGTCACTCATAGATGCTGTCCATCTGGCCGCAGTGGGAATCGACCAGATCGAGCGCCTCCATCAGCCGCCCCTTGCGCGAAGCAAGATGGGCGATACTCATGGCGACCTGTGTGGCTCGGGAATCAAGGTCAAGGATCCGTTGCGAGATGGTGTTCAGCCTGACCACCATGGCCGAGTTGCCCTCGCCTTGTGCCTTCGCGATGTCCTGGGACACGCGCTGAACGAAGACCTGGCTGCACCACATGTCCGACTCCGAGCGTGCAACGAGTTCGGCAGCCGACAGCGACGCCACATCAGCGCGCTGCTCTGCGGTTAGCTCGGATGTGCGTTCGGGGCAAATATCCGCGTTCATCGCAGTGTCCTGGATCTGGTCGACCGCCGCCATCAAAGCCTGCATGCGGGCGTCAGAGACGCGGTATTCTTTTTCCAAAGCACCGATATCGGTATCGAGAGTCGACAGATTGCGGCCGCATACCTCGATTTGCGCCGAGCCTGCACTGGGTGCTCCTACAGCCCAGAACGTTACCGCGATCGCGCCCACCATTCGAAGAGTCATGGTCTTTCCTCTTTCGTGTTTTCCAGCATCCGTTCGATGGCAATGCGCAGCACGGCGTCACAATCGCTTGTCCCAAGCTCTGTCAGGGCCTTCGACCAGCGATCGCGCGCGGCCTCGAGCCGCCCCGTCTGTCGCAGGATCATTCCGCGCAGCAAAGCCGTCCGTCCGTTCGGCGCGAGCCCGACCAAAGTCCTTTCCAGCCGCTCGAACTGCGAGTCGCGTGTGGCCAGGGCGCCCAGTTGCACAGTTGCCCGGATCGTGCGCGCGGCATCGAGCCCGCAGGTTTCGACGTCGGACCCCGTGCCTTTGGCTGCGAGAACCGCCAGACGCTCCTGCGCCGCCCAGAAACCCGGATCGGCGGTGACGGCTGCATCCAGCAAAGACGCTGCCTCTGCATCTCCCGACGTCGCGGCGGCACGCAGGAAAAGTTCATCGGCCTTGCACCAGTCAGGCATCTCGGTCGCTGCCGCTCGATCCAGATGAACGATCGCATCGTTGGATCGCCCCTCGCGCAGAGCAAGCTCTGCCCGGGCGATCGCAAGACGCCATTTGGCGGGTCCCGAGGGCGTGATGGTTTCAAGATCGGTCAGAAGGGCTTCTTTGAGGTCGGGCCCGGTGGCCAGCGTCGCCACCGCCAGACGATGCCGCAGCGCACGATCCACACCTGGGGCCACGCGCCCATGCCGCATCGTGCAAGGAGTGGCCCCGGCAACAAGACCAGGTTCACCGGCGACGGCTTCTGCATCGGCCTCGCTCGTTTCAACTTCGGAGAGTGCATCGGAGAGTTCAACCGGGATCTGCGGCGGTTTGCCATGCGCCGTCTGTTCGGGCAGCGGCACCATCGCAGCCAAGGCCAGCAGAACCGCCGTAAGCGCGGCGCCGGTCGCGCGCCACACCGCAGCGCGGCCCCGCGCCGAGGGCATCTGCTGGTCGCTCATTGCCATTGGCGGCCCCTGCGCTCGAATTCTTCGACCCTTCTTTGGAAAACGACGTTGCGACCCGTTGGCACGATCGACCATCGGATTGGCACCTGCGCATTCCGCAGCTTCCAGTAGAGCGGAGAGAAGGCAGCAACAGACTCTGCGGCAACTAGGTAGGTCGTTGCGATCTCGGCGTCGTCGAACAGCGACGCGGCCGTATCTGCCTCGAGCCCAGCGTCGTCCTCATTTTGCAACGGCTTCGCGGTTTGCTCCAGGGCGGACCAGTCGGGCGAAAAGCTCGCCCGGTAGTCGTTGAGGTCGCGATACGTCGTCCGGCCTGTCACCAGTGTCATTTCGCCCTGCGATGTCCGCACCGTGACCTCACCGGACGACAACGCGACGGCAAAACTGTCGAGATCCAACTCGACCAGCCCCGTCGGCAGGACAAAGACGTATCGGCTGAGGGGTGCAAGCACCGCATCGATCGGCGATGGATAGAACAAGTTCGGCATGTCGTCCCGGCGAACCTCGCCCCTCGGAACCGGGGGCGCGGCGGCGGAAATCACCAGCATCGTCGCAAGGATCAGCACGGCCAACGCATTTGCCGACACGTCGAGCATGCCGACGTCGGATTCGCTTCCGGCCTTGCCGCCCCGTCGCTTCAGCCCGACCCCGATCATTGCAAGCCGCCGGGTTCAGAAGCGAACCGCTCTATCAGCGCCTTTGCATCCGTGCCCGGTCCCCCAAGCGGAGCGAACTCGAACAGGTCAAGCGTATCTCCGTCTTCGCGGCGCTCCGATAGGTCTTCGGCCATCTCGCGAAGGCGATCCGCCACAACCACGCCTTCTGCCTCGGCAGCGCATTCCTGTGCCAAACCGATCAAGGCACGCCCGCTACCCTCGACCGCCGCTGAAAGTGGTCCGCTTATATCGCGCGAGCTGAACTCTTCGGCCTCCCCGGTCTTCCGGTAGAGGCGGATGGTGCGGTCCGGGTCACAAAGGATCAGCGCATCGTATGGGGCAGGCTTCAGCTCTGAAGTGGTCACCAGCTCCTGCAGGGCGAATACGATCACGAATATACCGATCGTGGCGAACAGGATATCCACCAAAGCTGTGAACTGCCCGGCCTTTTGAAGCCTTCGCAAGTTTGCTGGATGACGCACAGCGACCATCGGTCAGGCCGTTGCCGAAGCGCCGAAGCGCGCGCGCATCGCACGGTCACGGGCGTCGTCTGACGCAAGTTCGATCCATGTCGAAAGCGCCATCACCGGAATAACCAGAACAAGCCCGGCGAAAGTCGTGTCGAATGCAAAGCGTAAGGCGCCAAGCACGGACTCCAGTGCCTGCTGTCGGTCGCCGTCGGCGAAGACCGTTCCCAGTCCGCCTATCGCATCGGAAATGCCGATCACCGTGCCGATGAAACCCAACAAAGGCAGCACCCAGACGGCGTAGGACAGCGGCGCCATCCTTCGGGCCGCGAGAAAATCCCATTGGTCGGCGAACAAATCCACAGCAAGAACCGTATCGGTCGCTTTGGTCAGCTGCCGTTCGCGCCCTTGGCCTGACAACCAACCTGCGAGTCCACCTTTCCGCGTAGAGCCTGTCGCCCAAAGCTGGATCAAGCCATAGAGAAACGCCCAGGTCCCAACGAAGGCGATTACCAATACGAAGGGATTATGCACCAGCCGCTCAACTAGGGTCGCGGTCGCAAGATCCTCTGGCGGCGGAACGGCAAGGCCGGCGGCGGCGCAAAGGGCGGCAGCCAGAAGAGCCGATACGACCAGGGGATTGAGCAGTCGGGCATCGGGAAGGTGTGTCATTCTTCGCTGGCTCCATTTGTCGTCGGACGGTCCGCCTCGGCGGCAACGGCCTCGGTCGCGAAAAGAGCCGCGCGGAACGCATCGGCCTGGGACCTGAGCGTTGCCTGCAACGCTTCCGTCTTGTCGAGTTGAAGGGTGAGCGTATCGATAAGCTGATCGAGGGATGCCTGGCGCGGTCCGGCCTCTGCTGCATCGCGCTGTTCATAGAGATCGGCGAGCCGAGCATCCTGGTCGACGATCATTGCGTCGATCTGGACGATCATGGTCTCGATCTGCGCGATCGTCTCGACAAGCTGCTCCGGATCGGGCGTATCCTGTGCGACCGCGCCCCCCATGGGGAGCACGGCCAGCAGCATCGCGAACGCCGCCGGTAAATGACGGCGCGCGCGCGTCATTCCTGTGCCACCGAGGGCGTTTCCGCGACCAGATTCGCCTGAGTCAGGATACCCGACATCTTCTCGTTCATCGCGCCGAGTTCAGCCGACATCACCTCCATGGTAGCCAGTGCCTGATCGGCCAGTTTTGCCTCGTAATAGGCGATGATGACGCGGCGCTGATCCTCGATCTGCGCAATCAGGGCTTCGGATTCGGCGGCCTGCTCGGTGATCTGCTGACGCAAGGTGATGGCGCGATCTATGCGATCCTGCCAACCGCTGGCCACGTCTTTAAGGGCTGGAACGTCCTGCGCCTCTTTCAGAAGGTTGTCACGACGCACTGACCAGGTGTCGAGCATCCCGTTCATCTCGCCCCAGAGTTCGCTGTCACGGTTCAGACTGTCATAGACTTCGCGTGCGGCGGCAAGCATCTCGTCAAGTGCCTTGGTGCCCGCTTCCAGATCGGAAGCCTCCGCCATCTGGATGCTCAGCGTTTCGATCCGGCCTTCCAGGCCCTGCGCGATCGACGTCACATCCTGAACCAGCGAGGCAACGTCAGGTTCGCTATCTTGTGCAATGGCAGGGAATGCCAAAAGTCCGGCCATCACAGTGGCAGCAACGAAGCTTCTCATGTTCTCTTCCTTTCAAAAGGTTGCGTGGGGCGATAACGGTTGGTCATTCTTGAACGACGCTCGGATCCTCTGTCTGGAGGAACGAGGCGCCGACTTCGTCAAGGACCGCGACCATGCTCTCGAGATTGGCGGTCAATTCACCGAGTTCGCCGACGAAATCTTCGACAGCGATCACACCGGCCTCCAGCCTTATCTCTCGGCGCAATTGCGCATGCTGCGAAAGCGAGAAGGTGATCCGGGACTCCAGGCCTTGCAATGTCTCGTACTCCTTCTCGACCTGAGCCAGCGCAGACTCGAGGCGCGCGACGCGGTTGTCTCGCGATGGGCTCGGCGGCTCTCGCTCCTGCTTTCGCAGGATGACGAGCACTTCTGATCGCGCCCGATCAAGTTCGTCCATGAAGGGAGAGTTCAGCTTGACCTGATCCAGAATTGCCCGGGATTCGATTTCCATCGCATCGAGTATGCCCAGCACGACATCCTGCTCGGCATCGGGCCCCGCTTCGAAGATCTTTTTCATCGACTGTGTCGTCGTAGCGAGGTTGTCGCGGACGCTGCTGGCAGTTGCCGACAGTTCGCTGCGCAATTTTTCGAGCTGAGTGTTGTTGATCGCGGTCTGCCCGACGGCAACCATTGGGGACAACATCAAGATCGAGATCATCGTTACGGTGTGGATCAGGCGCATGTGGCTCTCCAGGTATCGTGAGTTTGTATGATCCGCTCATGTCTCTCGAACGTTGACATCATTGGTAGTCCGTCATGTCGCTTCCGTAGAAGTCGCCGCTCGAGAACGCGCACTCGGTGCCGAAGTCCCGAACCGCTTCCGAGATCCGGAGTTGTTTCTGACGCATGGATGCCATCGAGATCATCACAGCCGTCAGCCGTTCATCCTGACGGCTGGCATCGTTCAACTGGCGCGACAGGTTTGACCGAAGCATGAGTTGTTCACGGGGCGCGTCCACAGGGATCGCCTCCATTTCGTGGCCGATCCGGGTTGCGGCTTGTTGCGCGCAGGTGCCCAGATTTTCTACCCGGGCCATCTGCTCGCCGGCATTAAAGTCTGCAATGGTTTCCGAAACGGCCTCAATTTTGGACGAGAGCGCATCGGTACACATGAAGAATTCGGCGCTGCGCATTTCGATCATGTCTTCCGCCAAAGCATCGAATGTCTGCTCGAGCTCTCCGACATTCTCTTCGATTTCGATCCGGAACCGCTCTATTTCGTCGACCGCCGCCCTGAAACCAACCGAGTCCCGGGGGCAGTTGCTGCCCGATGGGGCATCGTAGGCGAACAGGGCGCCATCCCTTTCGGATTTCGCAGCAGGTTCGGTCATGGCCGACGAATTGTCCGGCAGGGTCGGACCGGTCATCGTTACTGCGGTCTGGCTTTGGGTTGGCTCTGCCGATGGAGCCGGATCGCTGGGGCCCACAATATCCGGCGTCTCGAGAAGCGAGAACAGTGCCTGGATCCGGTCGTGGTCAACAGACTGCGCTGAAGCGGACATCGTTGTCATCCACAGGATCGGGAGGAGCAGCCCGTGGGCCGACGCTTTGGGCATGAACAACCTGTAGGTTGGCGACAGGTCGCCCCACTGAAAGCATCGCATTTGCAAACCTCGGATTTTCGCCGCTCCCACTCAGCGGGAGCACTTTTATTAAGGCATGGCAAAAATCCGCTGAAAATCTATACTCTTCTATAGTTTTTCGTTGACTGCCCGATTTTCAAGTTTCGGATGAACGGTAGAAAACGTCTGCGACAGCGCGCGCCCGATCCTGTCCGCTGCCATTTTGGAGACAGCCCATTATCTTTGCGATGACCGTTTCAGGCACGGGACGGAACGCTTCCTCGGATGCGGGCACCGCGGAGTCGATAGCCGAAGCGGCCGTTTTTGGCAGCCAGAGTGCGACCACCTGCCGGACCCCAAGATCTGGCCGGACATAGAGCGGGGTGTCGTCGCGTCCCGGAAAATACGTTCGCCCAGAGGCATCCAGCTCAGGCCAATCGCCCTCGATCGCCGGCACCAGAAGGTCCGGAACCCCCGCATCCGGAGCGTGATCGAGCAGAAGCAGCGGGAAGCCGATCGGCCCATGGCAGGCGAAATGCAATGGATCGCGCGGTCGCAGAACGAGAAGGCGCTGCTGTGCCTCTTTTGGGTCCCAGACGAACCCACCGGCCCGCGGCAATCCGATTCGGACCTGAATCTTGCCTCGCTCGCCTGCAAAGTCGCGTACCGCGCGGTGCAGCCGTGAACCCACCGACCGGCCGTAAAGGCCTACACCTCTATCGCGCAGGATTTGCTTCAGTTTCTCGGGACCGTGATGAAAGTGCGCCGGCACGATTCCGTCACGCGCGATCGTGGTCTGCTGCGCCAGCCGCGACATATCTGCCGGACCGACCTGGATTTCCCCGTTCAGACGTCTCGTGACGCCTGACTTGCTGCATCTGAAGGCATTCTGTGCCACCACGTTTACGGTCGCATTGTACGGCAGCCGGTAACCGACCGTCTCCAGGACAAGTTCGATAGAGGCGCGAAGATCGGGATAGCGGGACGGGGAACCGGTCATACGCTCCCCCGTCCAACGAACAGCATAAAAGCGGACTCATTGGGCCGGGATACCGAGAAAGCACCGGCCGGATCGCCGCTTTGGGCAAGCTCGGTGTAGAAGCGCCGCGCAAAGCAGCCTGCTTCCGTGTCGCTGATTCGCCAGGCAGTCGCGATCACGACCGCACTGCCCGCATGCAGGAACAAGCTTGGCAAATCGACCTCTGACTGTCCCGCCGAGAAAATTCCGGCCGTCTCGCAAAGGCCGAGGCAGACAACTGGCGGCGCAGCCGCCTGACCGAGCGCGACCTTGATCGCCCTTATTGATAAGAGCCCCTGGTCCGCGCACCGAAGGCCAGTCATCAAGGAGTCCCAGCCACGGGTCTCGAAATGCCCGGCAACATGCAGCACATCCGCCCGTGCAGCCAGCGCATCGACCAGCCCATCTCGGTTGACCGCATGTTTCGAAAGCAGAAACGTGTCTTCAAGCACCGCTTCTTCGGCCCGCACATCGACCTGCCCGTCGTGCAATAAAGCAGCCCTGCCGAAGGATGACGGGACTCTGGTTGCCGTAGCCGAGCCCCCTCGCAGATAAACCCATTCCAATTCCTCTTCGGGTCTGAGCAACGAAAAGGGCAGCGTGGACAGACACCCCGCAGCGCTGACCGCGATCGGACGCCCACGGCAAAGCAGATCTGAAACAGGATCAAGCAGAATGCGTCGGAGAAGGGATGCCGCCTCCGGGTCACGATGACCTGCTTCACCTGCCGACAGGATCGCGTGAACCGCCTTGGCAAGCGTACCGGTCGATGCTTCGATGGAACAGCGGCGCGCCCCGGACCGGCCAGTGGCATCCACGATCCAGCCGCTGTCCGTGCGGACGTAACGCAGAACGGTCGATTCTGCATACGTCGGTTCGACAGAAACCGGCTTGGCGGGCAGGGCCGCCCAGATCGTTCCTTCGATAAGCCCGTCGATCTTGTTCCGGTCCATCGGCAGATTTGCCACCGCGCACTCGTCACTCGTGAGAAGCCCTTGCTCGGCCGGTGCAAGTCGCGTTGACAGCCCCGGTGCCCGGCACAGGTCCTGTGCAAGATCCTGCACGCTGCGCGCTTCCGCCAGCCGCCCCATTCCGTAAAGAATGCCCAGCGCCGTCTCGAAGGGCTTCGTGCGGGCCTCGGCATATCGTCGACGCGCTTCCGGAAAGATCAGATCCGATGCGCGCAAACGGGCGACAGCGGAACAGGCCTGCTTGGCCAGAAGAAGTCGGCTGCGCGGCGGTTCCAGCCGACGCGCAAGCACCTCTTTCAACTGCCAAACCATGTCCATTTTCGTACCGGGATGTTCCGACAGCTCCATCGCCCGACTACGTACATCTTGCCAGACAGAGGGAGCGCGTTCGGCAAGATCGGACAAGTCGAGCAGCCGCCCCAAGAGATCTGCCGCGGCCGACGGCGCGTCGACCAACCTGGCGCTCCCGTCTGAAAGTCCCCCCTCCCAGAGCAGGTCGATCCGGTCAAAGACCTCGTTTTCCCGCCCCGCAGATCGAAGCATATCCATGGTCGCACTCAAAATGTCAGATGGGAGGTTGCCGTAGCTGGCAACGAACGTCGCTGCGGCGTCTTGCAGGATAGCCAGCGCGCCTTCGGTATCGCCCTCGTCGAAAGCCATTTCAGCGCGAAGCAAGGCGAAGTTAGAGCGCAAGTTGAGCGACAGGCCAGTTTCGTCGAAACTGGCCATTTCGGCGCGAACGGATGCGCGTTCAGCGTCGGCCCCAAGAACGGCACGGGCGGTCGTCGCGACGACCAACGCATTTGCCATCACTTGAATTTCGGGCTTATGCCCGTGCAATTCCCAATCGTCGCGGATGTCGGCGGCATGTTGGAGCACCGCCTCCAGATCTGCGGACTGCTCGGCCAGTTGCATCCGATAGTGGCGCCAGCCCAGAACAATCTCGGGCGGCGCATCTTCGGCCGGTTCGGGTCCAAGCGCTGCGTCCGCCTCTTCGAAGCGACCAAGATCCATGAGACAGGCTGCGATCCGACGAGAGATCAGAGCCGCGAAATAGCCATCATCGGCAGATGCCAGTCCCCTCGCCTCTTCATGAAGCTCAAGCGCCTTGTCCTCTTCGCACCGTTCGTACAGGCAAAGACCGCGCGCGGTCAGGGCGTGGGACAATACCCATGCTTCTCCACTGGCGCGGGCAAGAGCTTCGGCTTCGGCATAAAGATCGTGCGCGATATCGGGGCGTCCCTCGCTCCAAGCAGCGTGGCCCGCCTCGAGTCGTCTTTTGGCACCTTCCCCGCAAGTATCGCTCAACGTGGAATACCGGCTGCTTCGCAACGATCAGCAACGCCCGACAATGCACTCCTCCACACAGGCAGCTACATGGAAAAATAGTGACTGGAAAAGAGGTCTTTAGCAATGTGTAAATACGGAATTCCCGTATGGCGCGAGGTATTATTCTGCGGTTCGCACCATCATGGCACCATGGCCGCCGCTCTCGGGATCTGGATAGTAGGCGGGCATCTGCCACAGAAACCCAAATCCAAGACGCGCATACAGCCGCATCTCTGGATCGCGGGGCTCGCCGTCGTTGCGGCTGAGATAACTGTTGAGAGAGGCATCAAGGCGTCCCTGAGCCCAACGCCGATAGCCGGGCAGACGGCTGCCCACGCAGAGCGCGCGACATCCGCCCCCCAGAAAAAGCTTCGCATAGTAGGCAACGACTTCGGTGGCGACGCCAGTGCCGCCCACGCCCGGACGCGCCGACATCGAGACACCGTAGGCAAGCTTGCCGTCCGGGATATGGGTCCGCTCGATATAGCCATTGTCGGTCTGTATGGCCCAGCTGTGTGTCGAAAGGTGGTCGGTAAGCTGTGCGGCCGCGTAGCCGATGATCCGACCATCCTGCTCGACAACAACGCTGCCCGGCGCAAAGACACGCGCACGCGTGCCGATTGTCTCCATGCTGGCTGCGGCCTCGCCCCAGGCGACCCGCTCGACCTCGGCGGCCAGGATGATGTCGCGGGGGTTCAGTGGACGGACCTTCATCGAGTGTTCCTTCGGGCTGTTGCCCTCGCAAACTACCCCGCCGCTCAACGCAGAAATCCCGTCCCTTCCCCCGGCAAAACCGGTCTTTGAACCCAAGGGCTTTTGAAATGAAAAAGGAAATCAATTCCCCAGTGCTGATCCCCGTACCGGCAGAGGTCGCCTCAATGAGCCCGAAGGAAGTGATCGTGCTGATGCGCGCGTTGGGCGTGGGCAAGTTCAATGGTCTGCCACCCTGGCACGCGCGCGGCTGGACCACTGCGGAATTCTTGGATCGTTGCCTCGACACCGACGTGCTCCGCGGCACGCTTTACGATCCGCCTGAACGGACCACGGTCGAAGGCTGGTTCTCGCTCTCGGGCCCATTGCCAAACGACCGGCGCCACAAGACCTGGCATTTCTTTTTTCACGTCTTCTTCAATGACGGGCACCGTGGTTCCGGCACAGCGGCATGGCGGGACGCTTATTTTGCGGCGTTGACGCGGGCAAAAGTTGCAGCGGCGCGGTCGGGAACAGGAAATCTGCCATTGGTGCGACCGACCGACGCCTGCACCGGCAAGATACTGCTATGGGAGAAAACGCCATGAGCCTGCAACCGGCCTTTGTGGCCAAGATCACCACGCCACCCGAACTGACGCCCGTCCGACCGAGCGACCCTGCCCTTGCGACTATCTTGCTGCTGAATGCGGCGCGGCGTGGCTTCGCTCGGCTCGCCGCTCTGGCGTCCGCGGACGCAGAACCTGACTGGGCGGGCTTCCTCGCCGCTCTGGTCAATGCGGGATCAATCTGCGTCGACACGCTCGTCTGCCCCAGAGCGCATCCGGCAGTCCCGGTCCTGTCGGCGGCGATATCGACGTTGGATCGCGCAATCGTTTCATACGAATACGAACGCGCGTTCGCCGCTGAACTGCAGGCTCATGAGATGGCCTATCTCGGTCATCTGGACATGGCCGGTGTGCCCGGAATGGCGCGCGAGACGCTTGTTGCCCAGATACGCCGCGAGGCTCTGCTTCGCGACTTGGAAATGCTTGTCCGACATGGATGACTTGACAATTTAGCAAATAGAATCAGTGATTTTCGCTCACCAGAACCGGTTTCACAAGAGACTGGCGCGGCAGCGCTGCCGTCTGTCTGGACGTCACTCTGGCCTTCGAATTGCACGGAGGACAGGCATGGAAATCACGACTGGCGGCATTGCATGGGCGCATCATCCTCAGCGGCGGTACGACCCGGCCCTTCGGCGGACGATCGACCGCCACGTCCTTCTCATTCCCGGACAAGGCTGCGTGCCGTGGTTGCGCACCAGCGGCCAATGCTGTCCCTTCTGTCGCCTGCCCGCCGCTTCGCGGGACGCGGTGCTAGGTCCGGGACATGAGGGCAGATCAGAGGCCTGGCCGATTGACCCGAGTGACCACCGCGAAATGATCGAAACCGGACTAAAATCGGCAACCGGAGCCGAAGAAGTGGTCGCATTCAACGGTGGCTCCTGGCTGACCAATCGGGAAATTCCGGCGGCCGCTCGGATCCACCTCTACGACGGCATGCGCAACCACCTGTCGGCAACGCGGTTGATGGTCGAGAGCCGTCCGGAATTCATCCGCGCCAGCGCGCTCGATGAGGCCGAGCGTCATCTTGGCGACACAAGGCTGAAAGTGGCCATAGGCCTCGAAAGCACGGATGACGCTGTGCGCAACGGGAACCTGCGCAAGTTCATCGGGTGGCGCAGCTTCGAAGAGGCGATAAAGCGGCTGCACGATCGCGGCATGGAGAGTTTCGTGTATGTCTTTGTCGGCGCGCCGGGTTTGTCACCCGCTGCCGCACTTGAGGACGCGCAGCGATCCGTGCGCAGGCTCGCCGATATGGGAGTGACGGAAATCGCCCTTTCCTGCGCGTTCGTCCCGCCCGGTGGCCCCCTGGAGAAAGCCTTCCTGTCCGGAACGTTCCGTCCGCCGTCGCTATGGACGGTAGTGTCGTTGCTGGAATGGGTCGTTGCGCATGGTTGGCCGGTCTCTGTCGGCGAGTTCGACGACGTGCCCCCTCCGATCGCCATAGCCGCCAATTGTGGCAACTGCGATGCAGCAGTTCACGAAGTTATCGAAAACTATCGAAAGACGGGCAAGTTGGAAGCCGGGGGTTCATTCGGATGCGACTGTCGTACCCGACTGGACGCGGCCGAACCGATTAGGTCCGTTGCGACGTGATCTGCGCGGCAAAGAGCCTATTCATAGGAATTCGGAAAAGTTGACAAAATGTTCGACATAACCGAAAAACGGATGCAACGAATACTGAGTATTGAGCGTCAAGTGGTGAATTTAGCGGAAGCATTGCTCGAAACCATAGAGCATCCGGCCTCTTGGGAAACGGCGCTTGCGGCATTGTGTGCCTCGGTGGGCGCGACCCGAGCGCTCGTCACGCTTCGGGACCTAGAAACCGCCGAGATCTACGTTCCCACAGAAGTAAGCGAAACTCATGGAAGCCCGCTGATCCACGGGTTCAGCCCGGAAGAGGTGTTTTCTTATTTGTCCGAGCACATGGCCGACGATCCGTGGACCGAGATTGAACAACGAAATCCGCCCGTGGCCCCCTACGCCATGTCAACGTATTTGCCGCCTGAAGCGCTGCGCAAAACGCGTCTTTGGTCGTGGCTGGAACCATTGGGAATCGGAGACGCTGTCGCCTGCGAGATAGGCCGAACAGACCGACATCGGACAATCCTCAATCT
Organism: Roseovarius sp. MBR-79; assembly: GCF_053628555.1. NCBI lineage: Bacteria > Pseudomonadati > Pseudomonadota > Alphaproteobacteria > Rhodobacterales > Roseobacteraceae > Roseovarius > Roseovarius sp. MBR-79. The sequence goes on from NZ_JBRJGP010000031.1 coordinate 20,656, forward strand.
CTTCCTGCCTCTCGATGCTGCCCCGGGCCACTCAGAAATGGCGATTAGACGGCTTGTTCCTGTCCTTGATCTGCTTCGAAAAGCTTGGGTCGTTGGCCGTCGCTTCCAGTTGCTCGGGATGTCTCGGGACGGGCTTAATGCGCTTTTGGAAGCGATGTCGCGGCCATCCCTGATCGCAACCTGCTCGGGCCGCATCGATGCCTGCAATCAGGCTGCCATCGCACAGTTCAAGTCTTGGAATATCAACCTTCTGGCCGGTGAGTCGTTGAGTTTGCCCAGTTGGATGAAAGTGCAGGCAGATCCAGGCTTGGAATTCGTGCAGATTCGGCGCGTGCCCTCTATGTGCAAGTCGAACACAACCGCGGTTATCAGCATATTTGCGGACTCGGAACTTTTCCACGGAGAACCTGTCTGTCGGATATTGCTCACGCTCGAACCAGTAAGGGGCAAATCCATTCTGGAAGTTCTGGAACTGACACCGCGCGAGCGTGAGCTCGTCCGCCATCTTGCCTTGGGTCTGACCCACAAAGCAGCGGCCTTTGAGATGGGGCGGTCCTATCCACGCGTCATGCAGCTGTGGCGCTCTGCTCGAGACAAGCTGGGGGTATCGGACGTCAACGATCTACGGATCAGATACAAGCTAGAAACGCTGCGCGAATAACCCAAGGTCCCGATGCCGCACCGAGAGGGGGGTGCGGACGAAAAGTTGGACTATCTTGGAGATAGTTCATGTATAGCTACGAAGAGCGAATGCGCGCGGTTGAGCTTTATATCAAGCTCGGCAAACGCTTGCGGGCCACAATCCGTGTGTAATCGGCGGAGCAATACTCGGCCACGGTAGCGGCGGCATAGTGTTGTCGCGGGCGGCGTAAAAGTCGGCCACTTTTGTCCTTTCGGATTTCG